>JAYTXL010000042.1:0-14668 GCA_043742955.1 Verrucomicrobiota bacterium
GCGCCAGCGTGACCAACAGCAGAATCCATTGCGCCTTTTTCATGTCGCCCGCCCCCCGTCAGACCCGGGTTTAGCCCCCTCGCGCAGCCAATGCCCCAAGGCCAACACACAGCCAATCGCCACCGCAAAAGTCACAAAACCAGCCCAATCGTGCAACCGGCTGCCCGCCTGCTGCCCAAAAGCCTCGGCCGTGATGATGACCCCGGTGATCCGCACCACGTTACCCACCACGGCCAAAGGCAAAGCGATCACCATCATGAGCAACCGCTTCCACGCCGTTCGAAACGTGACGAAACCGTAAATCGTCGTCAAGGCCAGCAGGGCCACCAAACTCCGGATCCCACTGCACGCCGGGGCCACATCATACTGAAACGTCCGCTGCGCATCAAAGATCTGCGAGCCTTCCCGGAGCACATCGATGCCCAGCCCCCCATGACTGATGGCTACCGATAGCCGGGTCACCAGCAGACGCAGGGGAAATGTTAGATTCTCCGCGAGGTCACCCAGCGGAAGGCAAAACGCGAACAGGAAATATGGAAAAAAAGTCGCCGCGAGCCAGCGCGGGCCCCACACCAGGCCGGTCAGGCCGTAGAGTCCGCCAAAAAAGGCGATAACCGAAGCCTTGGGCTGTTGTAGGATGAATCCGGTCACATGCAAAACCAGCGCCAACCCAATCAGGGCCAGTGCCGGCCACCAGTTTCTCGTGGGCACCGCCAGCAGTTCCTGCCGCCTCCACCAAAACAGCATGGCCACCACCACTGGAATCAATGCGCCATGTTCATCGTCCGGCGAGGTACGGTAAATAAAACCAAGCCAACTGAAGAGCGAGTGGGTGTTCGCGTAACCCAAAGTGGAGTTCCCCAGAAAATGGAACAGCGCCAGCCACGCGGCCAGCAGGCTGAAAAACAGGGCCTTGTCCGGTAAGGCCCGCCAGCTTTCCCCAAACTCACGTCGAAATTCAGTGAGCGCATCTGGTTTGTTCGCGGCTTCGGTCATGCGACTGGAATGATTTATTTCTGACGGACCTGGCCACTAGGGCCGTCCCGCAACAGATACCACAAGAATAGACAATTGTATTTGAGATAACGCCCGGCCAAACGCCGTGGCTCCGACCCCAGTCGAAACAGCCAGGTCAACCCGCGCCGCTGCATCCACCCCGGCGCGTCCGACTTCATCCCGGCATGCAGGTCAAATGCAAAGCCAACGGAGAACACCACCCCGCGCGCCAATCGGCCTTTGTTGCGCTGAATCCACGCCTGCTGTTTGGGCGTGCCCAATCCCACCCAGATGAAATCAGGCGATAGCCGATTGATTTCAGCAACCACTTGCTCGTCGTCCGCGCCAGAAGGCACGCCATCGGCGCCGCAGCGGCCATGAAAAGCGCCGACGATTTTCGCCGCCGGATTCCAGCCAGCCACAGCCGCGCGCAACCGATCGCCGCACTCGGGCGATCCGCCCAGCAGATAATGCGTCCCGGGCGAGGGCGTCGCCGTCATGAAGCAGCGCATGAATTCTGGACCATACACCCGGTCGGACAAACCGGCTCCTTGCCGGTTCAGGCACCACACCAACGGCATGCCGTCCGGCAGGAAGTAGTCAAACGCACCCGTGATCGACCTGAAAACAGGATCATGTCGCCGCAGAGTCACGATTTGCGTGTTCGTAAATTCCACCGCGGTGACGCGCGGTTGGTGCGCCAGCCTCTGACATTGGGCCAGCATTCCGGCGTAATCGGTCGCCTGCAACGCCGTGCCCAGTACCGGGCACGCGCGACCTTCCCCCCGGGTTGGCCGGTCATCTTTTGAACGAGTGCACTCATCAGGTATCTGCTTTCAGCCCAGTACGGCTTTGGATAAACGCGCCAGCGGTGTCAGCCCGCCGGGATAAGATTGGTTTGCGCCGCATGCGGGGCATTAAGGCGCAAGGGGCGGGAGTCGCACTCCGAATCGCGATTGAAAGAAGAGCCAACACCATGAAGCCTATCTACTCCGACGCAGGAAACCTGTCGAGCCGCAAAAGCCGCAGCCTTAAACCTTGCGGGAATAACCTCCCCCCTCCACCGCGCGTTACCTCAAAAACTGAAACGCGGACGATGCCTCCGCCTTGACTCAGTTCTGCCGCCCGCTTCAGCTTCCTTTCCAATAATGCCACGACCGAAGCACCGGCGAATACTCCTCGTTGGCGGCGTTAAAAACTGAGGAGGAAGCGCAGGCCCAATACAAAGGCGTTGGGTCGACCGTAAGTCGCGCCGGGGTGGAAGATGTACTGACAATCCGGCTGCACCGAGAGCCATTCCGTCAAGGGCGCAAGATAGCTCGCTTCGATAAGTGCCTCGTGATGGCCAGCCGGGGATTTACCAAAGGGCAACTGTGCGTCATTGCTGACATGAGTGTAGGCGAAGCCCAAACCGGTGATATCGCGCGAGCGTGGCCGCACAAGACCCACGTAATTCAGGCCGGCTTCGGTGTCGAAATCCACTAGATTGCGGTCACGCGGGGCGTACCCGATCCGCGCGTAAGCACTAAGGCCACGCGGGGTACCGTCGGCAGTCTTTTCCTGGAACACCTGCTGATCAGCCACGAGATAGCCGCCGTAATTGCCGCGGTGATTTGCTCGACCAAGGTTATCAGCAGAATCTTTGTTGTTAACGAAACTGCCAAACATAAAGGTGCCCGGAAGTCCGGAACTGTCGGGGTTCTGCTGGGTCTTGTAGGCGGCTTCGAACAGCAGGAGGGTGCCGTTTTCTGGTTTCAGTCGGAAGCTCACCTGATGCTGATTGGCCGTTTGCGTGCCGACATCGCCGCTGAAAGCAGCCATGCGCAACGAAAAGGCCGTCGTTGGCTCCCACCTCAGGCGCACGCCGGGGGCGGAGACAGGATAGATGGGACCGGTGATGTTTTGACTGAAGACGGCGGGGGTGCCGAAGGCATTGTTGATAAACACGCCGGCACTAGCGGACGTGAAAAATTCCTTGTCGGCCGCGATCTGGCCGATACGGAAGGAGAAACGATCCCCGGAGAAATTTTTCTGAAACCAGAATTTGTAAAGGCGAATGCTGTCGTAGCCATCAATATTGCTTACCCCATTGAGGTCACGGACATAATTCTGAGTGAGGCTCTCGCCGTGCGGGTAAAGCAGGTTGGCGTAGAGCGTGGACCCCTCCCAGCCGAGCGCGCGTTCAAGGTTTAGACCCACGCCAAATTTCGCGTAGCCCTCGTAGATCCCTCCTTGGCGCAGGCCGCCAATGGGGTTGCTGAAAACTTCGCCGACGTAAATGAATTTCCACGCGACGAGGTGTTCACTCAGACCTTTGGGCTGGTCGCTGAAAAGCTCAGCCGCAGTGGGCAACTTTGGGACGACGTCTAAATCCTCGGCCATAACCCTGAACGACCCAACCGCAAGCGCAAGCGCGGCTTGTAACCAGTAAATACCCCCACAAGATTTTAGTTTTCCCGCCGGCTTGCATCCGCCCATGGCTAAGAAGTTGGTATCTTGACTGGCCGTATTCAAGGTTGACAAGATTCACCGAAGGATTATGCGGTGGCAAGTAAACTCACCAAAAACGGACCGTAACTTCTATTATCCGATGGAAAGTTACTTCTCAGATGGGGATAATAACTGACCATACCAGCTCTGAATCCTGAGCATAAAGGGTAGCCCGCTCTACAGAAAAACCTATTTTATCAACAGGCCCGGGTGGTACATGTCCTGCTTCTAAAAACACCATGTTGATAGTGACATCAAATAAAGAACTATAAACGCAGTGGTGCAATTAAAACACGTTTCTGGCGTCGGTTAGTCCGCGCAAAATTAAGGAAAACCTATGCAAATCAAAACCTCCCGTCAATCCGGCTTCACCCTCGTGGAGATCATGATCGTCGTGGCCATCATCGGTTTGTTAGCCGCCATCGCGATCCCGAACTTCGTCAAGGCTCGCGCCACCGCGCAGAAAAACTCCTGCATCGCCAACCTCAAGCAGATTGACGGCGCCAAACAACAGTGGGCAGTTGAAGCCAAACAAGCCGCCACCGCCATTCCGGCCGATAGCGACATCTACGGGGGCACCCTCTATCTTCGCACCCTCCCCCTCTGCCCCATCGGCGGCACCTATGCCCTGCTCGCCGTCAGCCTCGCGCCGACCTGCACCCAGAGCGCCAGCCCTGACTTCCACACGCTTTGATCATGGCGGCAATTTCGGAATTGTCGAGCAGCTAGCTGCCTGTCGAACTTAGAAAACGCGACGCTCTACAATTCGATCTGGCGCGTTTTGATTTTGTTCGAGTCATTTTGAATGGTGTTTTCAAAAACTTCATCCCGTTAAAGTTGCCAAGTCCGACAGGCTGCTAGGGTCGGAGACTTGAACGTCTTTCCCTCCGACTTGGCGACCCTTGTGGCGCGGAGAAGCACACTGGCTCTGGCACCAACCGCCTGGTACGCGCACGCCACTGCAACGAAACTGCCGGCGGGTAAGAAAGACTTGGCTCAGCGAGGCCCTACGCAGCACAAGCTGTTTTCCTGGCTGATGGGAGCGCTCAGTTCAATCAACGGTCAGGGCGCTCTTTACGGGGAGCCGCGCCCGTTTTCAATAACCTAACCTACTGAACCACACGACCTTCGTTAGGAAGGGCTTTCCGAAAAACGGTGTCCGGTAGTAAACCGTTGCTGACACATCTGCTCGGAGTTCGGCAGCCGAGACACTCTTTCCATCAAGCAGGAATTGCGTGTCGGCGTGCCAGGCCAATGGTCGTGGCTCGCGACCATGCTCCCCAGTCAGGGTCAAGGTGTGCGCCTGGCGGTCGATGGTTTGAATGATCACCTTCAGCTCGCGTGAGCGAACCGAGCGAGCGAAGGCCTCCGTGCTTGCGCAACAGCACAGGATCAACAATAGCGCGCTAATTTTTCGGTTCATGACGACATTCCAAGCTGATTTCAAAATATGGCTGGACCGCAGCTAGGGTACGATTGCAGGCAGGGTGCCGGCGCTCCCATCCGGGTCATTGCGCGTGAACAAAAGGTAAAGGACCGGAAGCACAATCAAGGTGAGGAGAGTCGCGGACACGAGCCCACCGATGATGACAATCGCGAGCGGCTTTTGGGTTTCGGAGCCGATGCCGTGGGAGAGGGCCATCGGCAACAGGCCGAGCATCGCCAGCAGCGCGGTCATCAACACGGTGCGCAGGCGGACGGAGGCGCCCTGAACAACCGCCTCGAAAGGCGTCAAGCCTTCGTCGCGGAGCTGGTTGAAATAACTCACCATAACCACGCCATTGAGCACGGCCTGGCCGAATAGCGCTATGAAGCCAATCGCCGCCGACACGCTTAACGGAATGCCCGTGGCCAGCAGGGCAAAGATGCCGCCGATGAGCGCAAACGGCACGTTGAGCAGAATCAACAGTGCGCTCTTGATGGATTTGAAGGCGTCGAACAGCAGGAGGAAGATCAGGAAGACACTGATCGGCACGACGAGGATGAGCCTTTTCATCGCGCGCTCCTGATTTTCGAACTCACCGCTCCACGTGATAAGGTAGCCGGGAGGCATCGTGATGTCCTTGACGCGCGCTTGCATGTCGGCGACGACACTACCCATGTCGCGGTCCTTGATGAACACGCCGATGGCGGTGACGCGCGTGCCGTTCTCGCGACTGAGGTTCATGCTGCCGCCGCTGACCTTGAAGGCGGCTACGTCGGAGAGCGGGATGTTCTGGCCCTCCGGCGCATCAACGAGAATTTTCTTCATGCGCTCCAGACCGCGTTCCGATTCGGGCAGGCGCACCAGCACGCTAAAATGCTTTTCACCCTCCCACAATTCCGTCGCGGTTTTGCCGCCCAGGCCGATTTCGATCTCATCTTCCACATCCTGCACGTTCAACCCGTAGCGGGCAGCGCGGTCGCGATCGATCTCAATAATGGATTGGGGCACCTCGCCGGCGCGGTCGATAAACGCCCGCGAAACGCCGGGTACGCCATGAATCTTTTGCAGCACCTGCTCGACTTGGGAGCGCAGCACAGCGGCGTCCGGGCCAAAGACTTTGATCACAATCTGGCCGTCGATTTGGGAAATGCTTTCCAACACATTATCGCGGATCGGCTGGGAAAAGCTGGTTTCAATGCCGGGGATCGCGTCGAGGTTTTCATCCATCTCCTTGAGAATTTTCCCCTTCGTCATGCCGGGGCGCCACTCCGTCGCGGGCTTCAAATCCACGAATATTTCGCCCATGTTGATCGGCTTCGGGTCGGTGCCGTCCTCGGGCCGCCCGCATTTGGAAATCGCCGTGTTTACTTCGGGCGTCTGCCGGATGATCTTGCGCATCTGCCCCATCCGCTTCACGGCTTCGGTCACGGAAATGCCCGGCGGCATGGTGACATTGATCCAGATGCTGCCTTCGTTCAGCTCGGGCAAGAACTCGGTGCCCAGCCTGGGCACAACCGCAAAGCTCGCGGCCAGCGCGGCCAGCGCGACGATCAGCACCAGCGCACGGTGGCCGAGTGCCCAGGCGAGCGACGGCTCATAAATGCGCTTGCACGTGCGAACAAGGAAGTTGTCTCCGTGCGGAATCTTCTGGCGCAGGAGGAAATAGCAAAGCAGGGGCACGAGGGTCAGCGAAAATAGCAGCGAACCAGTCAACGCGGAGGTCACGGTCCAGGCCATGGGCGAGAAGATTCGGCCTTCATGACGTTGCAGCGTGAAGATGGGAATATGCGCCGCAATGATGATGAGCATCGAGAAAAACGTTGGCCGGCCCACCTCGGCAGTCGCTTCGAGAATCGTCGTGCGCAGGTGTTTCAGTCGCGCCAGCCGGCCTTCAGCCGCAGCGGGGGGAAGTTCACTCAAGCGGCGGAAAATATTTTCCACCACGATGACCGCGCCGTCGACGATGATGCCGAAGTCCATTGCGCCGAGGGAAAGCAGGTTGGCCGGGATGCCGCGCCAGGTCAGACCAATAAAGGTTGCCAGCAGCGAAAGCGGGATCATCAGTGCCACGATTCCAGCAGCGCGGATGTTCCCCAGAAAGAGCAGCAGCACAAACGCCACCAGCGTCGCGCCCTCGGCGAGATTCTTGAAGACCGTCTTGAGCGTGGTGCCGATGAGCCAGGCGCGATCATAGTAGGGAACGATTCGCACTCCCTTCGGCAGGATGGAGCTATTGAGCAACTCGATCCTGGTCTTGACCGCAGCCAGCACCTCGCTCGGGTTTTCCCCTTTGCGCATGAGCACAATGCCGGACACGATGTCGTCATTACCGTCCTGCCCCACCACGCCTTCGCGTGGGACGGCGCCGACAATGACGTCGGCGATGTCCTTGACCTTGATCGGCGTGCCGCTGTGCGAGGCGACGACCACGTTGCCGATGTCATCCTGGGAGCGGAGCAGGCCGATGCCGCGAATGAGATACTGCTGCGCGCCCTGCTCGACTTTACTGCCGCCGACGTTGGCGTTGCCCCGACCAAGCGCGGTGTAAAGCTGCTGCAGCGTGACGCCGGCGTATTTCATCCGGGCGAGGTTCGGATTCACCTCGTAGGTCTTGATAAGTCCGCCGAGCGTCACAATGTCCGCGACGCCGGGCACCATGCGCAACTGGCGTTCGACGGTCCAATCTTCGATCGTCCGCAATTCGCGCGAGTCGAGATGGTCGGCGCGCAGGCGGTAGCGGAAAATCTCGCCGATCGCCGTCGAGAGCGGGCCCAGTTGCGGCACGACGCCCGGAGGCAGGTCGGCGGTTTGCAGGCGTTCGAGCACCTGCTGGCGGGCGAAATAGTCCGTCACCTTTTCATCGAAGGTGAGCATGATGAAGGACAGGCCGAACTGTGTGTGGGAGAACAGGCGCACCTGATGCGGCAGACCATTGAGCGCGACTTCGAGCGGGATGGTGACTTGCTTTTCGATTTCCTCCGGCGCGCGGCCGGGGTAAAGCGCGATGACGTTCACTTGCGTGTCGGACACGTCGGGAAACGCCTCGATGGGTAGCGCCTTGAAGGCCGCCAGGCCGCCGGCGATGAAGAGCAACGCCATCATAATCATGAACAGCGGTTGGTACAGCCCGAAAGAGACGAAACGGCGTATCATGATTTATTATTCATTTTTCAGGGCGGGGAACTTCAGCCTGCCAACCAAGTTGTAAAGGTGCCTAAACCGGTAACCA
Organism: Verrucomicrobiota bacterium; assembly: GCA_043742955.1. Classification (GTDB taxonomy): domain Bacteria; phylum Verrucomicrobiota; class Verrucomicrobiia; order Limisphaerales; family JAYTXL01; genus JAYTXL01. The sequence goes on from JAYTXL010000042.1 coordinate 8,142, forward strand.
GGTCTGCGCCGACACCCGGATTTCGACATTCGGAATTGCCCGCAGTAAACCAGGCCATGGCATGCCCGGTAGCCTTAATTTTCGTTTGTCTCATTTGAAACCCTCGCGCAGCTCTTAGCCGCCCTTGGCGGATTGGAATATATGTTCCAACAGAAGACTACCGTCAGTCACAACGCGCTGGCCCGCATTCACCCCCCCCAGAATAAGCACTTTCCCTCGATACTCCGGCCCGGCGTTAATCTCGCGGCGCAGGTATTCGCCAGGATTTTCCTCCGTGTAAACATAATGTTTGTCGCCACGCAGGAAGACTGCCCCGGACGATATGACGACGCCTTGCCGTACGGTCCCGGGTAGGTCGACGTTTACGAACATCTCCGCCTTGAGCAAGCGACTGCGGTTGTCCACGGTACCGCGCACCTTGATTGTGCGGGTGACGGAATCAAATGAATCAGCCACGACTTTGAGTTGGCCGTGGAATTCCTGGCCCGGGAACGCGCGGGCCGTGAGCACAAAATTCTGGCCGGGTTTGAGCCCCGGTAAATCCGCCTCGGTCGCATCAATTTGAATCCATAGGCGGCTCGGATCACTCACCACAAACAGTGGGGCGTACAACTGCGGGGCATTGGCGAGCATCTGGTCCGGACGTACTTCCTGACCGGGGTTTATGTTCTTCTCGACGACCACCCCAGCCAGCGGACTATTGAGTTGATAGAGTTGTCCAATGGCCCCGGCCGGAGCACCATAAAGCCCCAACCGCGCGGCCGTGCGCTCTTTCTCGGACTGGGCGCGTTCATAATCAGCCTCGGCTGATTGCAAATCCTTCTGGGGTGCCGCCCCATGCTCGAAGATGTCCCGTACGCGGTTGAAATTGCGTTCGGCCTGGAGCAGGTCGGCTACCGCGCGACGGGCGTCGGCCTGCACTTGGCCATAATCCGGGGCGGCAATCGCGGCCAGCGAATCGCCCTGTTTGATGCTCTGCCCCGATTCCACAAGCACCTTGGAAACCCGACCAACGAACGGTGAGAAAACGCGCACGGTCACGTCATCGTCCCACACCAGCCGCCCATTCAGGCGCACGATGCTGCCCTGGTGCGACTCAGCGGACTCAGTGGCCAGCGAAGGGAGCGCGGGACTATTCCTGGGCATGATGATTTTTTCGCCCTCCACTTTTGGCGCCTGGGTGTCGGCGACTTTTTCCGCCTTGTTGCACCCGTTAAACACCAGCATGGCAATGAGCGCGAAAGTGATCCGCACCAGGCAGATCAGCTGCACCATACGACGCCTCATCCCGGTCCTGGAACCGGATAGCCGGCAATCTAGTGGCCAAGCCCACCCCCCCGTACTCAACAGTAGGGGCCGCAGTTTGAAGAATCTGATTCGTTGCATACTTGGTCCGGGGTGGGTGATTATTAAAAGTTGGGAATCGAAACCGCGCGGGCAGCCGCGAGGTTCGCCAACGCCACGGCGCTGTCCGCCATGGCTTGGGCAGTCGCCAGCCGAATGTCGTTGTCGCTTCGTTCGGCGCTCAAGAGATCCAGCAGGGAGGCACCGCCCTTTTCATAAGCGAAGGAAACTGACTCCCGAATCTGCCGAGACTTTGGCTGGATTTCTTCGTTATACTTTCGCCAGCGTGTGGATGCTTCGGCATACACTGACTCCACGGTGGCAATTTCGGCTGCCGCCTGCGCCCTTACTTTCTCCACTTGAAGCGCAGCCTGGTTCTGCGCCGCTTCGGCGGCTTTGATGGCTCCCTTGTTTCGATTCCACAGTGGCAACGGAAAGGACACCCCTAGTCCCAGTGTGTTCGGCTGGTCAGGCGGTTGGTGTTCGTATTGCAACTGGAAGGTCGGATCCGGAATCCGCATGGCCCGCTGCAGTCGCAAATCGGCGCCCGCCTTCCGGTGGGCCGCCTCGGCGGCCTGCACATCCGGCCGCGTAGTGCCGGGCGTCATTTGGCTGGCCAAGAAAGGCAGACTCGCCAGTTGCTCCAATGAGTCGCCCGGCACCCAGTCGCCGGCCGGGTTCTTGGTTCCGACCAAATTCTCCACCGCGATGCGCGCGATGACGGCATTATTCTCAGCCGTTTGCGCGTCGAGTTCCAATCGCCCGGCGGCGATTTCGATTTGCATTTTGTCCGCCCTGGAAATGTCGCCCGCGCGCAGCCGGATTTCAGCGATGTGCGCCTCACGCCGCAGCGAGGAAGCCGACTGCGTGAGAATCTTCACATTTTCCCCGGCCAGCAGCGCCACGAGGTAGGCCCGGGCGACGGCGGCGTCGAGCAATCGGCGGGCGTCGCGCAGCCGGGCTTCAGCGGCCGCACCACCGGCCGCAGCTGATTCCTGGCGGCGGGCTCGCTTGCCACCGATTTCAAACAACTGGTTTACGGCCGTAATGGTGTCGTAGCTGCGGTTCCAAAGTTCGTTGCCGGCGGGAGTGCGGTTGGGATGATGGTCCGCGTTGATCTTTTGCGTGGCGAGGGATAGGGTCGGGTTCGGGAATTCCTTGGCAATGATTTTCTGGGCGGTGGCCGCATCCACGTCGCTCCGGGCGGCGAGCAGGTCCCAGTTATGTTCGAAGGCCAGGCGTTTGGTTTCGACTAGCGTGTAAGTGGCCTTGGGTCCGTCGGCGCTCGACAGCAGCGTGGAAGAGGTCAAAGCGAGCAGGGACAAGAGAAAACGTAGGACATCGCAGCGAAATATGGTTTGATATGGAATCATGCTGCTAACACCAAATCACGCGGTTAAAGCGCAATGGTTGCGCTGGCTGTTCGAGACCCGACAAACCGGCCCGGAGAAAGTAGCAGTGACCCGGAACGTGGTTTTGATTTTGCGCTTTATTTTCACAGGCCCAGTTTTATTGACCGGCATGGAACTTGCAGCCCAAGTCGGTAATGGCCATAAGCTGGAAGCGTGCCAGACTCGGAAACCGGATACAAACCAATGAAACACCGCCCTTTTTGGAAATCCAGACCGCAGCCAAAACGAGCGAATGGCAATCCAGTTTCCTTTCGTGGTAAGTTTCCTACCACCGAATGACAACCGCCATCAAATTTCGGGTGACCGGTTTTGCGCTGGCGATCTTCTTGGCGGCGTTGCTCATGAGTTGGGCGGCGCAAACGACTTGGCGGCAGGTGGCGCAACTCAGCGAGAAGCTCACCCAAGAGCAAATCGAGAGTTTCCAAACCGCCGACCAATTCCACGCCAAGCTGGATGAACTCAACTACCGTCTCTTGCTCTACGAAATCAATCATCAGCAGGCGGATTGGGACAGTTTTGCGGCGGATTGGCATCGGTATGACCATTGGATCGATGAGCAATTGCCAACCCTGCGCACACCGGAGGAAAGGAAGTTTCTCGACCAGATCAATGCGGCTTACGACGGATACTTCGCGGCGGCGACCAATCTACTGGTGGCTGTGGAAGGCCAACCGTCGGCCGGCGCATCATCCCTGGCCAATTTTCAAAACGTGGAAAACGAATCCCGTCGGCTGGCGAAACTGGTGTACCACCTTGCCGGCGCCCACCGTGAATCGCTAAACCATTTCGTTGCGGAATCGCAAGCCTCACTCGCCTTCCTGCTCCGGCTGATTTTTGGCGCCTTGTTCTTTCTACTCGTGTTCGGCGCATGGCTGGGAGTAGTGGTTTACCGGGAGCTGATCCTCCCCCTCCGGCGCCGGTTGGTGGAAACGGGTGCCGTCATCGAGCGGCAGGAGAAACTCGCCTCGCTGGGCCTGCTGGGCGCCGGCGTGGCGCATGAAATCCGCAACCCACTCACCGCCATCAAAGCCCGCCTCTACATCCAACAAAAGAGGCTCAAGCCCAACTCTGCGGAACGCGCCGATGCCGAACTCATCGGCGATGAAATCAACCGGCTCGAACGCATCGTTAAAGATTTTCTACAGTTCGCCCGGCCTTCCGATCCGGAGCTGGCACGGATGGAAGCCGCGCAGCCGTTGCGCGAAGTCTGCGCGCTTCTGGCTCCGCAACTGGAGAAATCCGGCATCCGGATCAAGCTGCAGGAAGGCCCGAGTGGCGCGATCCGGATTGATCCGCAACAAATCAAACAAGTGTTGATCAACTTGGTGCAAAACGCGGCGGAAAGCATCGGCACGAACGGCACCATCATGCTGCGGACGCGATTCGATTCCGTCTGGTTGGCGCAACGGACCACTGAAGTCGCCGTGCTGGAAGTCACGGACACCGGCAAGGGGATTGCGCCCGAAGTGGAGAAAAGGCTCTTTGATCCGTTCTACTCGACCAAAGACAACGGCACCGGCCTCGGATTGTCCATCGCAGCACGCATCGTGGAGAAGCACGGCGGCGCCCTGCAATACCAGACCCAGGTCAACCATGGGACGACGTTTGGCGTGGTCCTGCCCCTAGCCAACTCATGAAGCCACCCGCCCGCATTCTGCTTATCGAAGACGATCCCGGAATCGTCTCAGCCCTCCAACAAGTGCTCGCTGAGGATGGCTTCGAGGTCGCTTGTGAGCAGCGCGGTGATACTGGTCTGGCGCGCGCGCAACGCGATGTTTTTGATGTCGTGGTCACCGATTTGAAATTGCCCGGCGTGAGCGGGCTTGATTTGGTACGGAAACTGCACGCGGTCAAACCCCGCCTGCCGATCATCCTGATGACGGCTCATGGCACGACGGAAACCGCCATCGAAGCCACCAAGCTGGGGGCGCATGATTATTTGCTAAAACCGTTCGAGATGGAGGAATTCATTGATCTGGCGACCAAAGCGGCGGCGAGTTGCCGGCTCATGACGGAGGTGGTGGAACTGGGCGAGGTTGCTTCCGCAGGCAACGCCATCATCGGCAACAGCCGTTTGATGCAAGGTATTTACAAGGAAATCGGTCGGGTCGCCGCCAAACCCGTCAGCGTGTTGGTTCGTGGGGAAACGGGCACCGGCAAGGAATTGATCGCCCGCGCGATTTACCAGCACAGCGAGCGGGCGGATGCGCCGTTTGTGGCCGTCAATTGTGCCGCGATTCCCGAAACCTTGCTCGAAAGCGAGTTGTTCGGCCATGAACGCGGTGCATTCACCGGCGCCGACGTTCGGCGCATCGGCCGTTTCGAACAGGCCAGTCATGGCACCCTCTTCCTCGATGAAATTGGCGACCTGAGTTTGCACACCCAGGCCAAGCTGCTGCGGGTGCTCCAGGAAAAATGCATTCAGCGTCTCGGCGGCCAAGAGACGATTCCCGTGGACGTGCGTGTCATCACTGCGACCCACCGCGATCTGGAGTCAATGCAGCGTGACAAATTATTTCGGGAAGATTTGTTTTACCGGTTGAACGTGGTCGTCATTTCCCTGCCGCCCCTGAGACAGCGTAATGAGGACATTCCGGCGCTAATCAAATACTTCCTCATGCGCCACGGCTCGGAATTGGGCGTCCCATCGCCCACCATCCAACCGGAGGCCCTAGAAACACTGCAAAGCCTGCCTTGGCCCGGCAACGTGCGCGAACTGGAGAACATGGTTAAGCAGGTAATCATCTTGTCGCGGGGTTACCCCATCAGCGCGACGCACATCCACGAAGTCATCCTTAAGTCAAAACAGCCCGCGCTGGTGGCCGATACTTCGCTCGCCGCCACTATTTGCGATTTGCTCAATGCGGCCAAGCGCGGCGAAGTGGAAGATGTCTATACCCGGGTGAATATACAGGTGGAACGCGAGCTCTTTAAGCAGGCCATCGAACTTTCCCAAGGCAATCAAACCAAGGCCGCCCGGTGGCTGGGACTCTCCCGTTTGACGATGCGCGAAAAGCTCACCCGGTTCGGCCTGCACCCGAGCCAGTAAAATTCCAAACCGTAAAGCCCGCTGAAAAATGCAATGACCGAGGCCTTCGGCTGTTGCAGGGTGTAGCCGACGACATGCAGGACCAGCGCCAGACCAACCAAGGCCAGCGCCGGCCACCAATTCCTTTTCGGGACCGCCAGCAATTCGCGCCGTTTCCACCAAAAAAGCACCACCACCACGAGGGGAATCAACGCCCCGTGCTCATCATCCGCGGAGGTGCGGTAAATAAAACCAAGCCAACTAAAGAGCGAGCTCGTGGGCGCGTAACCCAGTGTGGAATTCCCCAGAAAGTGGAACAGCGCCAGCCACGCGGCCAGCAGGCTGAAAAACAGCGCCTTGTCCGGTAGCGCCCGCCAACAATCCCCAAACTCACGTCGAAATTCAGTGAGCGCATCTGGTTTGTTCGCGGCTTCGGTCATGCGACTGGAATTATTTATTTCTGACGGACCTGGCCACTGGGGCCGTCCCGCAATAGATACCACAAGAATAGACAATTGTATTTGAGATAACGCCCGGCAAGACGCTGCGGCTCCGACCCCAGTCGAAACAGCCAGGTCAGCCCGCGCCGCTGCATCCACCCCGGCGCGTCTGGCTTCATCCCGGCATGCAGGTCAAACGCAAAGCCAACGGAGAACACCACCCCGCGCGCCAGTCGGCCTTTGTTGCGCTGAATCCACGCCTGCTGTTTGGGCGTGCCCAATCCCACCCAGATGAAATCAGGC
>JAYTXL010000043.1:0-4402 GCA_043742955.1 Verrucomicrobiota bacterium
TAGGTTTCGTTGCTTTCTCTGTATGCGGCGTGAACAGCGTAAAAGGCGGGTTATGTTATTATGACTGCTTTGTTCACGAATTGCCTTTTACTGACCGCAGTTTTCACCGTAGCAGTCCTGATGCCATTGTCAATAGTGAAAATTCCAAATTTCAGCATAACTCCGCCAGCGCCACCTCCAAAACCACAGTTGCCAAACTCCGTCACTATCGCCAAGGTGAAGCGGTGAAGCACGCCCCTCTAAACCATGCGTTCTGGTTGGTGATTGCCCTGGGCTCCGTCGGCCTCGCGCTATGCGCCCAGTCCGAGCCGCGCGGAAAGAACTACGCCGCCCCCCCGGGTGCCGGTTCCAGCCCGGGCGAAAGCCACGTCGTCATCACGCTGGAAGACGGATTCCGGCTGATTAAGGCGAACGGTTTACCCGACCATTTGCCTGGACAATTTCCAAATCGCGGAAATCCGAACGCGATCGAAGCGCAGCGCTACACTTTCCGGATCCCGGCCAAACCCAAAGAGGCGGCCCAATTTACCGCAGTTCGAATGCACCCTTTCGGCGTGGCCGTCAACGGAGTGGTCTTCGATCCCGGCGCGGCGGAGTGGTGGGACAACGATCCGCGCTCGGGCTGGACCCACGACCCCATCAGTGGCACGCTCAAACTGGGCTTGGACCAAAACAATGCCCATGTCCAGCCCAATGGTGCCTATCACTATCATGGCCTGCCCACCGGCCTGCTCGCCAAATTAACCGGCGGCAAGGAGCGGATGGTTCTGGTGGGCTGGGCGGCCGACGGATTTCCCATCTACGGCCCGTGGGCGAATGGCGACGCCAAGAATACCAATAGCCCGCTGAAGAAGTTGAAATCAAGCTGGCAGCTGAAAAAAGGAACCCGCCCCGGCGGTCCCGCCGGAAGTTACGACGGCAAATACGTCGAGGATTTTGAATTCGTGAAAGGTAGTGGCGATCTTGACGAGGCGAACGGACGCACGGGCAGCACCCCCGAATTTCCGCAAGGTACCTACCACTACCTTTTAACAGATACCTTCCCCTTTATCCCACGCCAATACCGGGGCACCCCGGATCCAAGCTTCCTGCGCCATGGTCCACCCGGCGGCCCGGGTGGCCCGCGCGGTCCACGCCGCAGTGGACCAGGCGAACACTTCGGCCCACCTCCCGAAGGTCGCCGCCCGCCACCGCCCGGAGCGGCGCCAAAGTAGTCCTTTTGACGTGCAGTTTTTTCAGGGCTGTGTCCGCGCCAGCATACAACTGAATGTTTTACCTGACTTTTCAGCCGCCCACGCCCGCCGGCGCTTCGAGGCCAGGTCAACCTTGGCGGAAATGCGTAGCGTGGACGTCTACAGCCTGGCTGGCGCTCTCCGTTCTCACCGCCCCGGCGGCTGCGCAACCGGGCCCGACCAATCTGGAGGTGATCGCCGTGGCCAAAGGTAGCCGGGGCTTTGTGCACACCAAGTCGGGGCGCCCCTTTATACCTTGGGGCTTCAATTACGATCATGACGAACCCGGCCGTTTGCTCGAGGCTTACTGGGAGGACGAATGGCCGAAGGTCGGGCAGGATTTTCGTGAAATGAAGAGGCTGGGGGCGAATGTGGTGCGCATTCATCTCCAGTTCGGCAAATTCATGATCGCGGCGGACCAACCCAATGTCGCCGCCCTCAAACAACTCGCGCGCCTGCTCACGCTCGCTGAGCGCACCGGCCTCTATCTCGACCTCACCGGCCTTGGCTGTTACCACAAGGCAGAAGTTCCAGGATGGTATGACGCGCTCGACGAAGCGGGTCGCTGGAATGCACAGGCGCAGTTCTGGTCGGCGATCGCCCGGCAATGCGCCTCCAGCCCGGCGGTGTTTTGCTACGATCTGATGAATGAACCCGTCGTCGCCGGCGCCCCGCGCCCTGCGGGCGACTGGCTGGGGCCGCCCTTCGCAGGAAAGCATTTCGTCCAATTCATCACGCTCGATGCCGCCGGCCGTCCTCCCCACACGGTGGCCACCGCCTGGATCCGCCATCTTGCGACCGCCATTCGCAAACATGACCAACGCCACCTCCTCACGGTGGGGCTCGTGGACTGGAGTCTCGACCGGCCTGGGCTCCGCTCCGGCTTCGTGCCGGATAAAATCGTGGGCGACCTCGATTTTATTTCTGTGCATCTTTATCCCGAGCAGGGCGATGTTTCAAAAGCATTGGCAACGCTCCGCGGGTTCGCCGTTGGAAAACCAGTGGTGATCGAGGAAACCTTTCCGCTCCGATGTTCCCCCAAAGAATTTGGACAATTTGTACAGGCATCACGCGCCGTCGCCCACGGCTGGATCGGCTTTTACTGGGGCAAGACCCTCGAAGAATACCGGCGCGGCAAAACCATCCCTGACTCCATCATGGCCGACTGGTTGGATTTTTTTCAAAGGCAGGTAAAGGAACCCTAGCGCCGCTTCTGCGAACCGTCAGAGGATGGAGTGGTTGCCAACGTTTATTGCTCGCCCCCGCATGCTGCGGGTCCCAGACCCGCGCTCCGATACGCGCCTGAGAGGCGCAGCGACCAGTCAACCCAGGGTCGCATCGTCAATGCCTTGGTGCCAAAGAAAACCATCCACCGGGATCGAGTAACCCTGAGCCTTGAGTTCAGCGAGCCGGGCATCGATGAATTTCGCCCAGGGGTTGAACCGCGGTCCGCCCCCCCATGGCCTGGCCATCACGTCGCGCCTAAAGTTCGCGTGCACTTTGATGATGGCCATGTCGCGCCAACCGGCGGCATGAAGCGTCCGCGCAAAGCCCACTTCCGACCCCGCCACCAGCACCCCCTTGGCTTGATGCCCCTTCATTACACCCCAAGTCAATTTCGGTTTTGATCTCAGCGCCAAATGTCTCACCGCACTCAGCCGGCGGGCACCGGCCTCGCCTCTCTCGGCCACACGCGCAAGCGCCGGCGGCGCACCACATACGCCTGCGTGTATTCCTTGAAGGCCCGCTGCATTTTCGTCGTCACCGTTTCTGGTCCAAGGGTGAAGCGCCGGTCATCAATCGCGTTGACCGGCTGGATTTCGCGCGTCGAACCGGTGATGAAACACTCGGAAAACGTCGACAACTCCTCCGGCCGGATTGGGCTCTCCTGAGTGGGGACGCCCGCAGCGCGCGCCACCGGGCCGAGGACCGCCGCGCGCGTGATGCCGGCGAGAATTCCCGCGCTTAAGGGCGGCGTATGGAGCACGCCGTCCCGCACGAAGCCGATATTGGCCACGGCGCACTCGGTGATTTCTCCGGCCAGATTCGTCATCACCACTTCTTCCGCCCCGGCCGCGATGGCCTCGCGCAGGCAGAGGATATTATTGAGATAATTGCCGGTCTTCCACAGCGGGTTGAGCGTGGCGGGGTGATTGCGATGCATTGTCTTCGCGAGCCCCAGCTTGAGACCAACAGCGACCTGTTCAGGCGGCGGTAACTTCAAGGATTGAATCAACAAAACATAGCTTGGTCTGTCCGCGAGTAACGTGTTCAGTCCGATGCCCCCCGCGCCCCGCGACACTTGCAGGCGAATATACAATTCCGGACGCTCACCGGTCTGGCGGCAGAATGCAGCCACCGTGCGCTTGATCTGCTTGAACAAGTCCGCCTGGGTGAAGGGCAGCACGAAACCAAGGGCCTGCGCGGAACGCTCCAGCCGCTGCCAATGCTCGTCCCACGCGAAAAGGATTCCCTCGTACGTGCGCCACACTTCGTAGACGGCATCGCCGTAAAGAAAGCCGCGATTGAGTGGGGAAATGCTGGGCTTATCGGCGGAGTGAAGTTTGCCGTCGGTGTTGGCCTGAATGTAAACGGAACCCATACCGGCAGTTTATCTCAGACCGGAGCCGCCTTGCCAAGATTGTTCCGGTCGGGAATTCGGGGTGGTGAGACCGCAGATTGAAGGGACAGTATAATCCATGAATCCTTGGTTCCCTCCCCACTCCAACCAACCACCTTCTCCGTCCAGTTCCCCCTTCACATTGCCAGCACGCGCCACCCGGAAAAGTTGCAAAAGCCTCCATTCACAACCCAACGCCTGCCATGAGCCAGCGGTCCGGACTGAGCCGCTGTCGATTTGTTCACTTTCAGCCGGAGGGGACGCCAGGCAAGCCGCCCAGTCACCCCAAGCACCGCCGACCTGGCTAGTCCACCTGCACGATGCGATAGAACCGGCCCGGATAGTTCATGGCCTGAGTGTCCACAAACTCAATGGCATTGCCAAAGGCCACGAACGCTTGAAGCGTTGTCCAGGTGACCAAGTTCGTGGAAGCTTGAATCAAATAACTTTTCCCCGTCTCCAACTTCATCGGCAGGCGGAATTCACCACCCGTATACACGGTGTCTTGCTGGTAGATTTGCGGCGCGTTCACCACCGTGACATTCAAGGG
>JAYTXL010000044.1:0-3543 GCA_043742955.1 Verrucomicrobiota bacterium
AGAGACGCATATACTCGCGAATTGTTGATTGAAAAACCCGCGGTTTTATTGGCAAATGCACCGGTCGCCTTGAACGGAGAAGAATTTTGTCTCACACCCAGTTGGAGGGTTCGGTGGCGAGGCTTTGCCCCGCCCCCCGCAGTCGAATTACCCAGGACTTGTTCTTTGAGAGGGACGATCAACCCGCCGCCAGCCCGCGCCGTGCGCCGTAGTGTGGCTGTCGCAGTGTGGCTTGCCTTTCCTGTCCGTCGCACCATACTCCCGCCGGATTTTAAAAACATGAGCACCTTGAATTTTGCCATCGTCGGCTGCGGCGGGATCACGCTGCAAAACCATCTTCCCGGCCTCGCCCTGTGCCCGGACGCAAAAGTCGTCGCGCTTTGCGATGCTGACGCGGCCACGCTGGAGCGTGCCCGCCAACAGACTGGCGTCGTCGTCACCTCCATGAATTACGAGGACATCGTAAAGCGCGACGATGTCCACGCCGTCATTATCGCCACGCCGAATTTTGTGCATCCCGCCATCGCGCACGCGGCGATCGCGGCGGGCAAGCACGTCCTGTGCGAGAAGCCGCTCGCGTTGAATTATGCCGACACGCTGGGCATGGCCGCCGCTGCTGACCAGGCCGGCGTGCGCCACATGACGGCGTTCACGTATCGATTTGTACCAGCGATGCGCTATTTGGCCCATCTCGTGCAGCGCGGCGATTTGGGACAGCCCTATCATTATCGCTCCTGCCGCCTCCAGGACTGGGGTACCCGCGGTCTCGGGTGGCGGCAGGTGAAGAAGCTCGCGGGAACCGGTGAAATCGGCGACATGCTTTCGCATCGCATTGATTTCGCGCACCTGCTCGTCGGCCCGATGAAACGCCTCGTGGCGAACACGAAATACTGGCATCCCGTCCGGGGCGGGGCGCCGAACGATCTAGATGATTGGGTGGCGATCCTGGCCGAATTTGAAAATGGCGCGACGGGCGTCCTGGAAAGCAGCAAGCTCGCGAGCGGACGAAACGAAAGCTGGCGCAGCCTGGACTACGTGGAAGTCAACGGGAGCGAGTGCAGCTTTGTTTTTATCACGGGCGAGTGGAACAAGCTTCAAACCGGCAGGGCCGGCGGCCCGGGCTTCGAAACCATCACCATCCCGGAGGAGTTTTACAAGTCGCCCGGCAGTCCGCGGGATGTGCATTCCGGTGATCCGCTGGTTACGTTCCGGTACGATCAGGCGTGGGAATTTGTGGAGGCGATTCGTAGTGGCCGTCCGTGCACGCCGAGCTTTCACGATGGCGCGCGGGCGCAAGGGGTGATTGATGCGGCGGTGCGTTCGGCGGAAACGAAGGCCTGGGTGGAATTGGGAAGTTGATTTAACGCAGAGGACGCGGAGGAATTCGCAGAGGAACGCCGAGAATGAAAAATATGAAAAAAACAGCCGTCATTACCGGGGCCGGCAGCGGCGTGGGACAGGCCACGGCGCTTGCTTTGGCGAAAAAGGGTTGGAACGTCGCGATTCTCGGCCGACGCAAAAGCGCGTTGCAAGAGACCGTGAAACGTGCGGGCAAACACGCGGCGCGGCTGCTGGTGTGTCCGTGCGACATCGGCGATGTTGCTGCGGTCGCCAAAATGGCGAAACAGGTTTTCAAGCAGTTTGGCGACGTCGAGGTGCTGGTGAACGCTGCGGGCACGAATATTCCACGCCGATCCCTGGCCGAGCTGTCGCTGGCAGATTACCACGCGGTGATCGATGCCAACATGAATGGGTCTTATTATTGTGTGCAGGCGTTTCTGCCGCAGATGCGCGCGCGCCAGAGCGGCACCATTGTGAACATCGTTTCGGAGGCCGGTTTGCAGGCGAGTCCCAAGAGCGGACCATCCTACGTCATGTCCAAGTTTGGTCAGGCCGGTCTCACACAGTCGATCAACGCCGAGGAAAAGCAGAACGGGATCCGGGCGTGCTCCATTTTCCCGGGCGACATTGACACGCCGTTGCTCGACAAGCGTCCGGTAGTGCCGGACGCGAAAGCGCGCACGCGCATGATGCGCGGCGAGGACATTGCCGCGTGCGCCCTGCTGGTCATCAACCTGCCACCGCGCGCGGTGGTGGAGGAAATTCTGGTGCGCCCTGGGCCCACGGCATAGCTCTAATCGGAAATCGCCGCGCGACTCAACGCCATGAACGATACCGTCGCCCGCTGGCAGAAGCTCGTTGAGCAGCAGCCGCATAACGAGTTGGCCCGCTTCAGCCTCGGCAAAGCGTGGTTCGATCTCGGTCAATTTGCGGCGGCGAGGGAGCAATTTCAGATCGCGCTCGCCCGGAAGCCGGATTGGATGGTGGCGCAAATCCTCATTGGCAAATGTGAGCAGGCCCTCGGCAATCACGGCGCTGCGAAGCCGGCCTTTGAGCGCGCCCTCCAGCTCGCCATCGCCCAGCACCATGAAGGGCCGCAGGCGGAGTTGGAAGAGTTGCTGGCGGAGTTGGGGTAGCACCCGCGGATGACGCGGATGTTATCCCCCGAGATAAGCGCTCTTCACCTGGGGATTCTGGCGCAGCGCCTTTGACTCACCGTGGAGGAGAATGTTTCCGGTTTCGAGCACGTAGCCGTAGCGCGAGATCTCCAGGGCCAGATTGGCGTTTTGTTCGACCAGCAAAATTGTGATGCCGTGGGTGCGGTTAATTTCGACAATCTTCTCGAAAATGGTTTTCACGAGCAACGGCGCGATGCCCAGCGAAGGTTCGTCGAGCATGAGGAACTTCGGCTTGCTCATGAGCGCGCGACCGATGGCGAGCATTTGCTGCTCGCCGCCGGAGAGCGTGCCGGCGGTTTGCTTTTCCCGTTCCCGCAGGCGCGGGAATATGCTGAACACGTATTCCAACTCCCGCGCGATGACGGCTTTGTCAGTCTGCAGATACGCGCCCATCAGGAGATTTTCGTGGACGGTGAGATTGGCGAAGACCATGCGGCCCTCGGGCACGTGCGAGATGCCGAGCTTCACAATCTGATGCGGCTTGAGACGCGCGAGGCTTTGCCCTTGATAGCTAATCTCGCCCGACTGGGGACGCAGCAGACCGGAGATGGCGCGGAGGGTGGTGGTCTTGCCCGCGCCATTGGCACCGATGAGCGTGACGATATCGCCCTGATTCACGCGCAACGACACCCCATGCAGCGCGGTGATCGCGCCGTAGTTCACGGTGAGGTTGTTGATTTCGAGCATCGTTCAATTCAAAATGTAAAATGCACAATGCAAAAATCAGGTTGCGCCGCCACGCTTCGTGGAGACGATAATGGCCCCAATAATCCGCTTTAACTCTTCGGCTTCGTCAATCAAGGGCTGAAGCTGACGCGGCTTGACCACACTAGCCATGGCTATAAGGCGGAGACGCATATGCGATTCCCGCGCTTCTTTCAGTGCAATGCTCATCTTGCTGATAAAGTCGGCGCGGCTTTGGGCGGCTTGAGCCTCTTCGACATTGGCTGGCACGCTCGTTCCAGCTCGAAGGATTTGCGACATCATCACCCGGCCTACTCCAGGCTTCTCGTCGAGCCTCTCG
>JAYTXL010000045.1:0-2921 GCA_043742955.1 Verrucomicrobiota bacterium
GTCGAGGCTTGATATTGACCGGCCAAGCCTGCGCTGGAAAGGTTTCCTTATCGGTGGGCATCTCAGGATCCGGTCACGCTCGACCAGAGCGGACGAAGCGCGCGCCGGGGTGCGGGAAAAAAGTGTACCCCGCCGGTCCCACCTGAGCCGTCCTCCCGTCGCCGCCGCAATTTCATTCGACATTCTCCCGGCACCATTCAACATTCGCCGCGCATGGACAAGTTGCTTTTAATTGATGACGAGGCGGACGTGCAATACTCCTTCCGCCGCATTTTTGATTCGCCCGAGGTCGAGCTGACCACCGCCTCGAGCGGTGAGGAGGGGTTGAAAATCATTCCCCGGCTCAAACCCGATCTCGTGATCATGGATGTCCGCATGGGCGGCATCACGGGACTCGAGACTTTGCGCCGGCTGCGGCAGACGGACGCCAAGCTGCCGGTGATCATGATGACCGCCTACGGCACCACACAAACGGCCATCGAAGCGATGAAGCTGGGCGCCTATGATTATTTGCTGAAGCCGTTCGACGTCCCCAAGCTCAAGCAAATCGTCGCCGCCGCCCTCCAGGCCGCGCAGGCGATGAAGCAGGTGGTCTCCTACCAGCCCCTCCTCGAATCTGAGGACTACGAGCAGGGCATCGTGGGTCGCAGTGAACCCATGCAGAATGTTTTCAAGTTAATCGGGCAACTCGCCGCTTCGGATGCCACGGCCCTCATCACCGGCGAGAGCGGCACGGGCAAGGAACTCGTCGCCCGCGCCATCTACCACCACAGCCAGCGCAGCACCCAGCCGTTTCTCGCCATCAACTGCGCGGCCATTCCGGAAAATCTGCTGGAGAGCGAATTATTCGGCCATGAGAAAGGCGCGTTCACCGGCGCCAGCACTCAGCGCATCGGCAAATTTGAACAGTGCAACCATGGCACCATCTTTCTGGATGAAATCGGGGACATGACCCCGGCCACCCAAACCAAGATTCTGCGCGTGCTGCAATCCGGTGCGTTCGAACGCGTCGGGGGCAGCCAGCCCGTGCAGGGGGATGTCCGCATCATCGCCGCGACCAACAAGCCGCTGGAACAGGCGGTGGCCGCCCGCGAGTTTCGCGAGGATTTGTTTTACCGGCTCAATGTGGTGCGGATCCAGATGCCGGCGTTGCGCGAGCGGCGCGACGACATCCGGTTGCTGGTGAATTATTTTCTCAAAAAGTTTTCCCAGGTTCGCAAGCAGGCCCCCAAGGCGATCGCACCCGAAGCCCTGGCCGCCCTGGAACGCCACCCGTGGCCCGGCAACGTGCGCGAGTTGGAAAACATGGTGCAGCGCGCCCTCGTCATGGCCAAAGGAGATGCGATCCTGTTGGGGGATCTGCCGCTGGAAATTGCCGCGACCGCCACGGCCAGCGCCCCCCGCCCGCCCGCTGCCACGGCAGCGCTCACGGTGTCCGGCGAGCCGGAACTCACCGAGCTCGCGCGCCGGATGTTTATTTGGGCCCGGAACAACCCGACCCTGAAGGTCATCCCGGCCGTGGAACGGGAGCTCATTATTCAGGCGCTCTCCGAGACCCAGGGCAACCAGGTGAAAGCGGCGAAACTGCTGGGCATCACCCGCGCCACCTTGCGCAAGCGCGTGGATAAATTCGGGATCACCCGCGAGCTGGCGATCAAATAGGCCTCCGCCGTCAGAAAGCAGGGCGGGCATCTTGCCGGCCTCCCCACGGACCGTCAGTTTCATTGGTCGCGCGGGCCGACTGGCCGCTCGCACCTCAGTTCATGGCTCCGCCCCGCAGTCGTATCAGGCGCCTGCCCCTCGGGAAACCCGGGCGTTTGCCAGTTGCAGTTTACGCGACGGTCGGCTACTAAACCGGCATGCGATTCATCGGCAGCATTATTGAAAACCTTCAGCGACACCCCAAGCGGGTGGTGTTCCCGGAAGGGACGGAACCACGCGTGTTGCAAGCCGCGCGGCAATTC
Organism: Verrucomicrobiota bacterium; assembly: GCA_043742955.1. Taxonomy (GTDB): domain Bacteria; phylum Verrucomicrobiota; class Verrucomicrobiia; order Limisphaerales; family JAYTXL01; genus JAYTXL01. The sequence continues at coordinate 1,965 of JAYTXL010000045.1, forward strand.
CACTCGCTCCGGTTGGGGGTGCCGATTTTGTTGGGTGACCGTTCCCAGGTCAAGGCGGCCGCCGAACGCCTCAACGTTTCCCTCGAAGGGGTGCGGGTCATCAACCCGGCGGAAAGCGAGGAATTAGGTCACTTCGCCAAACGCTTCGAGCAGCTGCGCCGTTTGAAGGGGATCAATGAAAAAGAGGCCCGGGAAATAATGTGCAAACCCAATTATTTCGGCGCCATGATGGTGGCCCTGCATCAAGCCGACGGGCTCGTCTCCGGCACGAATGAGACCACGGGCAGCGTCCTGCGACCACTGTTCCAAATCATCAAGGTCGCCCCGCAAGCCACCACGGCCTCGAGTTGCATGGTGATGGAAGTCGAGGATACCCGCTTCGGCCACGAGGGCGTGATGCTGATGGGCGATTGCGGCGTCATCCCCGAACCAAGCGTCGAACAGCTCGCCAACATCGCGGTCTCGACCGCACAACTGGCCAAGCAACTGCTCGGGATTCGCCCGCGGGTCGCGTTGCTGTCGTATTCCACCAAAGGCAGCGCCACTCATTCTTCCATCGGCAAAGTCCAGGCCGCCACGGCACTGGCCCACCAGAAAGCGCAGCAAAAGCATCTCGACGCCGATTTCGACGGTGAACTGCAAGTGGATGCAGCGCTGATCCCCGAAATCGCCGCACGCAAGATTCCGGACAGCCCGGTGGCCGGCCGCGCTAACGTTTTGATTTTTCCGGATCTGAACTCCGGCAACATTGCGAGCAAACTACTGCAACATGTCGCTCGCGCCAACGCCTACGGTCAGATTCTCCTTGGCCTGGACCGGCCCGCCGCCGACGTTTCACGAGGTTCGAATGCCCATGATATTCTGGGTGTGGCCGCCATCGTCGGCCTGCAATCCATTGAATACAACAAACTTTATCCCGACGCTGGCCTGACGGGAGCGATCGAAAAAATTTGAACG
>JAYTXL010000046.1:0-4027 GCA_043742955.1 Verrucomicrobiota bacterium
AACGACTTCGTCCATCGGCAGCACCGCGCCCGCGCGCTCATGCGGCACGAACGGCGCGATGCGGTTTTTGGCACCGCACTTCGAGTCGAGCGCGGCATCCGCCAGATCGCTCAGCACGGCACTCGCCGTGGCGTCCGCGCCGGCCCCGCGTCCGTAGTAGAGCGTGTCCCCCACGATGTCACCGCGCACGAAAATGGCATTGTACGCGTAGTTCACACTCGCCAGCACGTGCGCGTTGGGCACCAGCGCGGGATAAACGGAGACTTGCACGGGCGCACACGCGCCGTTTGCCTTGCTTCGAGCTTCCGCCTTTTTTACCACCCCGAGCAGTTTGATGGTGTAACCCAGCTTGGCCGCGAATTGGATGTCGAGCTTGCTGATCTGCCGGATGCCTTCGATGTAAATCTGCTTCGGGTTCACCCAGAATCCGTGCGCGAGCGAGGCGAGAATGCCAATCTTGTGCGCGGCATCGTGGCCATCCACATCGAGCGACGGCTCAGCCTCGGCGTAACCCAGCCGCTGCGCGTCGGCCAGGACGTCGGCAAACTCCGCGCCTTCGAGTTTCATCCGGGTGAGGATGTAATTGCAGGTGCCATTGACGATGCCGTAGAGCCGGGTGATGCGATTGCCGATGAGCCCCTCGCGCAGCACCTTAATGATCGGAATGCCGCCGGCCACGCTGGCTTCGTAATAAAGATTCGCACCGTATTTCTGTGCGGCCTCGAACAACTCCTCGCCATGCGCCGAAAGCAAAGCCTTGTTCGCCGTGACCACCGGCTTGCCGGCCTTCAGCGCGGCGAGCACCACCTGGCGCGCGGTGGTGGTGCCGCCCATGAGTTCCACGATCAAGTTGACCCGCGGATCCGCAACCACCGCGCGCCAGTCCGTGGTCAGGAGCGCTGCCGGGAGGGAGACCGCCCGCGGTTTTTTCAAATCGCGCACCGCCACCCGGGCGACGTGCAGGCGCACGCCCAGCCGCGACGCCATGAGCAAGCCATTCCGCTGAATAGCCTGATAAACGCCGCCGCCGACCGTCCCGCCGCCGATGATGCCGAGATTGACCTGCTGCATAAGCGCGCAGAGATTGCCGAGAATCGGGACGGGGGACAATAGCTTTTTGACGCACTGGGGAGTGCCCGAATCCTTGACGAACGGAGCGCGGGTCTATGACCCGCAGCAATATTAACAACCCGGACGGCCATGAAAATCATCGCTGGCCGGCTTCATCAAAAGGTCCGACCCCTGATCCTTTCGCCAGGGATTCGGGTGGAGAGCGAAAAACTTGCGTTTTGGGCCGTTTGGCGGCATTGGTAAGCCATGGACACAGGCAATCGCGCTGACCGATACTCCCAAGTGGCTTGGCGCGAGATTCAAACCCGGCACCCGCGCGCGCCGCAATTGAGGCAGGCGCTGGAACATGCGAACGGGGATCCGGAAGCCGCCACCCAACTTTACGTCACCACCCGGATCGCGGAAAACTTGGATCTCGAAACGGAACGTGAAGCGGCCGAGACCCATTTGTTCAAGGTGCAGCAATTCCACGACGGCCTGGCAATGATGGGGAGTGTCAAAGTTCTCCTCTTGGGCATCCCGCTTTTCTTGGTATTCGTTTGGGTGTGCATATCGCTGTTTATCAAATAGGCATCCCCGCCTGACGTGGAGGGCGGCATCCTTGTCCACCCTCCGCAGTATCCCGGCTATGGAGGACGGGCCGCCCGGAATCGACCTCCGCATGCTCCGAAACTCAGGAGATCTCCGAGCACAATGTTGTGTCCGGGCGCTTTTCTCCGCTGGGCTGGAAGCCCGGCTCTACGGCAGGCCGGGAGGCCTGCCGCTACTTCCGATCGCATGCGCGCGGAGTTTTCATTCGGCGTTGAAGGAGATAATATGACACTGATCCGCGCTTCCCTTTTTCGAGCGTCGCGGTAAAAGTGGTGCATGCTTAGCCCAAAAAGAAACCGCGCGTGGTCGCGGCGACAGTTCATCGCCACCGTCGGCCTGGCCGGTTTGGCCAGCCCGCTCGGGCTGGCGCAGGCTGAGGACACCGTCACGTTGCCGTTTGAAAATGGCGAACGACCGTTGGTAAAATATCCGCAGAAGCGTCCGCTGATCCGGCTGACAACTCGTCCGCCGCAATTGGAAACGCCCTTCTCCGTTTTCAACGAAGGCCTGATCACACCCAATGATGCGTTCTTCGTCCGTTACCATCTCGCCCTCAACACACCACCAAATGTCGAGGTCGAGCAATATCGTTTGCAGGTCAAAGGGAATGTCAAAGCCCCGCTGGCATTGTCCCTCGCGGACTTGAAGTCGCAGTTCGAGCCGGTGGAGATCGTCGCGGTCAACCAATGTTCCGGGAACAGCCGCGGTTTTAGTCAGCCGCGGGTTCCCGGCGGCCAGAGCGGCCACGGCGCGATGGGCAACGCGCGCTGGAAAGGGGTTCGCCTCAAGGATCTGTTGGAAAAGGCCGGCGTCGGCGTCGGCGCGCGGCAGGCCACGTTCAACGGCCTGGACGCCGCGTTCGTCGCGCAGACGCCGGATTTCGTCAAGGCACTCGATATCGATCAGGCACTGGATGGCGAGGTGATGGTGGCCTATGCGATGAATGGCGAGGATTTGCCGGTTTTAAATGGATTTCCGTTGCGCCTCGTCGTGCCCGGCTATTACGGCACCTATTGGCTCAAGCACCTGCACGAGATCACGGTGATCGATGAGGTGTTCAACGGCTATTGGATGAACCCCGCCTACCGGATTCCCGACAACGCCTGCGCCTGCGTCGAGCCGGGCACCACGCCGAAGAAGACCGTGCCGATCACGCGCTATAATGTCCGTTCGTTCATCACCAGCCTGCCGGAAGGCGCGCCAGTGAAGTTGGGCCAACCGCTCGAGGTGAAAGGCATTGCCTTCGACGGCGGCCACGGCATCCAACAGGTGCTCTTTTCCGAGGACGGCGGTCGCCACTGGCGCGAAGCCGAATTGCTTAAGGATCTGGGCAAATACTCGTTCCGTGGCTGGCGGATTAATTTCACCCCCCAACGGACGGGCGCCTTTGAACTCAAAGCGAAAGCCACCAATCGGATCGGGCAATCCCAGCCGCTGGAGCCGCTCTGGAATCCCGCAGGCTACATGCGCAACGTGGTGGAAACCGTCCGTGTCACGGCGGCTTAAGGCAAGGCGCTTATCCTTATTTATGAGAAAAACAGCTGCCATCCTATTTCTGCTCGCGGCCGGTCTGCTCACCGGACAATTCCCCGGTGTCGCAGCGGAGGACCGCTATGTTCTCCCCCCGGAGACCGCCAAGCTCAAGGCCGGCCCTGGCATGGAACTCGCCAACCAGCAATGCCTGGTCTGCCATTCCGCGGATTATATTTCCACGCAGCCGCGCCTCGCGCGCACCGCCTGGCGGGCTAATGTCCAAAAGATGAAGGATAAATACGGGGCCCCCATTCCCACGGATAAAATGGACGCTCTCGCCGAATACCTCGCCAAAAATTACGGTGCGGAAATCCCCAAGCCCTGAAGTGGCAAACCACGAATGGACTCGAATTCACACGAATGGGATTGGCGGCGAATGCCTTCGCTCCGTTGGTTGGAGATCTCACCGTTTGGCGACCGGAAGGAATAATCCGGGACTTCTTTGAACCCCCTTTCCCCATTCGTCCCTCGTGCGGAGATCTACCTCCCAGCGGGCAAGGACTGGGTGGTGGACCTGGACATCACCCAGTTCTTTGACCGCGTGAATCACGACCTCCTGATGAACCGGATGGGACAAACGATTCGGGACAAAAGGGTGCTGCGGTTGATTGGAAAGAATCTGCGAGCCGGAGTCATGATCGAGGGCGTGGTGCAGAGCAGCGAAGAAGGCACGCCGCAAGGCGGACCCCTCTCACCGCTGCTGGCCAACATTTACCTGGACGCGCTGGACCGAGAGTTGGAAGGGCGCGGCCTGGCGTTCAGCCGCTAGGCAGACGACTGCAACATTTATGTGGGCAGTCAACGCGCGGCGGAACGAGTGCGAGCGAGCCTC
>JAYTXL010000047.1:0-20801 GCA_043742955.1 Verrucomicrobiota bacterium
TCGGCTTCGGTGGGGACGAGTTGGCCTTCGCAGGCGGCTTTGAGGACGGCGGCGCGGTAGCGTTTGAGGTTGGCCTGCACCCGCCGCAACGCCGCCACCCCCGCCTCCCGCCGCGTGAATTGCTTCTCAATCTCCGCCACAATCCGCCGCTGCTCGGGGAGAGGAGCGACGGGAATTGGCAACTGGCGAAACCGTTCGTGCGTCAAATTCAAACCACTGTCGCTGCTGCCGGTCTTCATCTTGTCGATGGCGAGCCTCGCTTGTTCGGTTTGGAGAAATGCCTCGACGAAACGCTCGTCGTGTTTCTTTGGGTCAACGCGGAAGCGATACATCTTGCCGGACATAAGTAGCCGCTTTCGTGTCTGCCTGACGAGGCACGCGACACCGCACCGAACACGCGGACCAGCACAGGTGAGCAGAATGTCACCCGGTTTAACTTCAATCAGCGGCCTCGGTTCGAGCGCGCTTGGTAGGCGCTTATTATGTTCCGGCTGAAACTCGCCTGCCTGAATTGAAGTGGTTTTCAGCACACCCCAAACTTCTTCTGATGGTGAAGGCTCTTTCTCACACTGCGGACTCCAGCCTTGGTGCAGCGTGCGTCCGTCTTCCAGCGGCGCAAAGATTTCTTCGATGCGATTCAGCGCCCACTTCGGCGGGAGTTTTGTGCCGTTGTCACTCATGCCGCGAGCACCTCGTTGAGTTCATCGAGCAGCTTGGGCAGTTGCTCGCCGCCATCTTTCGCCCCTTCAGGGCTTGCGCCGTGTGAGGGCACACGGCCTACATGTTCGCGTTGCGCGCTCATGTTGTATGCGGAAATGATTTATGGCAACCACTCGTAGGCCAGGGGGGGCCAATTGAGCTCGGCATGGAAAACGCTGAATGCGTTTTTCCTCTCTCGCCCCGCGAGGAACGAGTGAGGAGCGAGTCGGAGCGAGGAGTAATTGAAAAATGGCCTCCTCACCCCAGCCCTTTCCTCCTTTGGGGAGGAGAGGGGGATAAAACACGCGGCCGCGCTTGAAGCAAATTCTCTACCGATCAAAATTGGCCGCGTGCCCCCACGCAACCAAACACCGCTCCAATAGTTCGCACACCGCTGGCACCGCTTTCAGGGTGCAATTCTTCGGGCCTCCGTTCCCAGGGTATCGCTGCGCTCCACCCCCGGCTAATGGCTGGCATCCTTTCAGGTTGGCCTGGAACGGCACCTGCAGGAGATTGAGATTTTCGGTCGTCGTCATCTTTTTCGACTTTGGACTTTGGGGCATTCGGCTTTAGACTTCACGCCATGGTTTCCGCCATTATCGTCGCCGCCGGCTCGGGCACCCGCATGGGACCGAACGTGGACAAGCTTTTTTTGGAGGTCGCGGGCCGGCCGGTGGTTGCGCACACCTGGCAGCGATTCGAGGCGACGCCGGGGATTGATGAGATTATCCTCGTCGTTCGCGACGGGATGCAATCCGCCTTCACTGATCTCGCGCAACAGTTTAATTTCCAAAAACCGTTTCGCGTGGTGCCCGGTGGCGAGGAGCGGCAGGACTCCGTCTGGAATGGTTTGCTGGCGCTCGACCCGGCATGCGAAATCGTCGCCATCCAGGACGGCGCGCGTCCCTGCACCTCGGCGGCGGTGATCCGGGCGACCATCGAGGCGGCGCGGGAGATGGGCGCGGCGGTGGCGGCCCAGCGGGTTACGGACACGATCAAGGAATCTGATGACGGCACACGCATCGTCCGGAACATCGAGCGGGCGCGGCTATGGTCGGTGCAAACGCCGCAGACGTTTCGCGTGGAGGTGATCCGCCGCGCGCTGGCGGCGGTGCGCGAAAAGAATCTGGTCGTGACCGATGACACGGCCGCGTGCGAAGTAGTTGGCCAAGCGGTGAAACTCGTCGAGTGCCACTCCCCCAACCCCAAGGTGACTACGCCGGCGGATCTGGCCTACATCGAGCTCTTGTTGCGGGCGGGTTGAAGTGGAAGCGCGCTGGTTTTCAAAATGACAGCACGGTTTGCATGCGCTCCGAAAGGTCGCGCCGGGAGAGCTGGCATGAGCACCGCTTTCCGCAACCCGCCGACCAGGGGGGAATCCACAGTCTTCAGTTGTGGCGGCGGCGGTTTCAGCGGCGGCGAAATCGGCTTACGCCAGAATGGCCTTGACTGGGTTCGCTTCTTCCACGCCGGTCAACCGCTGATCCAGACCCTGGAAACGATACGCCAGTTTGTGGTGATCGACACCCAGGCAATGCAGGATCGTGGCGTTGAGATCGCGGATGTGCACGGGGTCTTGCACGACGTTGTAGCTGAAGTCGTCCGTCTCGCCGTAGGTCAGGCCGCCCTTGATGCCACCGCCCGCCATCCAGACGCTGTAGCAACGCGGGTGATGGTCGCGGCCATATTCCGCACGGGTGAGCTTGCCCTGGCAATAAACCGTCCTTCCAAATTCGCCACCCCACACGACGAGGGTCTCATCCAGCATGCCGCGCTGTTTCAAGTCGGTAATCAAACCGGCGCAAGCCTGATCGACATCGCGGCACTGCAACGGCAGGTCGCGGGTCAGGTCGCCGTGGTGATCCCATTCGCGATGGAAGAGCTCGATGCTGCGCACGCCGCGCTCGGCCAATCGGCGGGCGAGCAGGCAGCTCGCGGCGAAAGTGCCGGGCACCGTTACTTCCGGGCCGTAAAGGTCGAGCGTCGCTTTTGATTCCTTGGAGATGTCTGTCAAATCCGGAACCGAAGTCTGCATGCGAAAGGCCATTTCGTATTGGGCGATGCGCGTCTGAATTTCTGGATCACCGTAGCGGCTGAGATGGTTTTGGTTGAGCTTTGAGAGGGAATCCAGCATTTGCCGCCGGGTATCCTGGTCCACGCCGGGCGGATTATTGATGAACAGCACCGGGTCACCCTTGGCCCGCAAGCTGACGCCCTGATGTTTGGACGGCAGGAAACCGGAACCCCACAACCGCTGATAAAGCGCCTGGGCATCGCGTTTGGCGGACCAACTGGGAGTCATCACCACGAAGGCCGGCAGGTTGTCGCACTCGCTGCCCAAGCCGTAAGCGAGCCAGGAGCCGAGGCTGGGCTTGCCGGGAATCTGGCTGCCGGTCTGGATGAAGGTCACGGCCGGATCGTGGTTGATCGCCTCGGTATGCACACTACGGATGACCGCAATTTCATCCGCCACCGATCCGGTGTGGGGCAGGAGCTCACTGAACCACGTGCCGCCTTTGCCATGTTGCTTGAACTTGTACAGGGAAGGAGCGATGGGAAAACGAGCCTGGCCAGAAGTCATCGTGGTCAAGCGCTGGCCTTTGCGCACGGAGTCCGGCAAGTCTTTGTCAAACATCTCGGCGAGCTTCGGTTTGTAGTCGAGCAGGTCGATTTGCGATGGCGCGCCGTTCATGAACAGATAAATAATGCGCTTGGCCTTCGGCGCAAAATGGGGCAGACCGGGCAGGGCCGGGTGAGCCTTGGGTGCGCTGGCTGCTTTTGAGGAGGCGGCCTTCGCCAATTCCGGGAACAGCAGCGAAGCCAGCGCGAGGCGTCCGACGCTCAAGCCAGTGTTGGCAAAGAACTGTCGGCGCGTTTGCATCTGCAGATATTCCTGTAGCGGATTCATAAGCGTGGGTGGTTTAGTTCTTGGTAACAACCTCGTCGAGGTTTAGGAGCAAATTCGCAACCATCGTGTAGGCGGCTAGTTCCGCCGGATTCAACGTCGCATTCGCCGGTGATTCACCCACGGCCAGGAGTTTCTTGGCCGCTTCTGCATCCTGCTTGTATTTGGCGAGGTGGGTGTCGAGCGTTTGCTGCAAAACCGATTGTTCCTTGGCGTTCGGTTGCCGCGCCGTAGCGAGGCGGAACCCAAATTTCAGGCGATCCGCCGTCGCGGGGCCGCCTTGCAGCAGCATGCGCTGCCCCAGTTGGCGCGCGGCTTCAAAGTATTGCGGGTCATTCATCAGGAGGAGTGCTTGCAACGGCGTGTTGGTGCGCTCGCGCCGGACGACGCACGCCTCGCGCGAGGGTGCGTCAAACGTCGTCATTTGGGGCGAGGGCGCGGTGCGTTTCCAGAAAATGTAAAGGCTCCGACGATAAAGCGAGTCGCCCGTGTCCTGGGTATATTTGGAGGTGTTGCTGGAGGTATATGCGACCGCTTCCCAAATGCCTGGTGGTTGATAGGGCCGCACCCCTCGCCCCCCCATTTTCGGATTCAAGAGGCCGCTTAAGGACAGGGCGTTGTCCCGGAGCATCTCGGCATCCAGCCGAAAGCGTGGGCCGCGCGCGTAATGGCGGTTGTCGGGATCGGCCTTGAGCAAGGCCGGGGTGACCGTTGATTGCTGGCGGTAGGTGGCCGAGGTGACCAGCAGGCGATGGAATTTCTTGATGTCCCAGCCCGTGGCCATGAATTCGGTGGCGAGCCAATCAAGGAGTTCCGGATGGGACGGCCATTCGCCCTGCGCACCAAAGTCACCGGGAGTTTTCACAATGCCGGTGCCGTAAAACTGCTGCCAGTAGCGATTGACCGTCACGCGGGCCGTGAGCGGATGCTTGGGATCCATCAACCACCGGGCGAGGTCGAGCCGGTTGGTGGTGTTGCTTTTGGCGAGCGGTGGGAGAATGGCCGGCACGCCGCGTTGCACGGGATCGCCCGGCTTGTCGTATTCACCACGCTTGAGAATGAAGGCCGGGCGCGGCGTTTCCATTTCCTGCATGATCAGCGTGGAAGGACGCGTGTTTTCGACCTGATCCCGCTGCGCCCGCAAGGTGCTCAAACTGTTTTGGATGGGCGTCAGAGTCGGGCGGGCGGCCGCATAAACATTCTCGACGTAATAGTCACGCACCAGTTGCTTTTGTTGGTCCGTTCGTTTGGCCACTTCGACTTTGAGGGCGTCGCTAACAGGTTTGGGCAGGGGCGGGTTTTCTTTGACCCGTTGCTGATTTTCCCAAGCCAACTGTGAAGCTCCCGGATCCACCACGGCTTTGTTCGCGGCGAGCAGGCCGGCCTTGTCCCAATACACCGTCCCACCTGATTGCGTGAAGGCCATGCCATCCAGCTTGGTGCCGGGCGTGATGCCCAGCTTCGCGGTGTCGATCTCCAGGCGAACCCATTGACCGGCGGCGGGCAGCGGTCCGGCCAGGATCTTTTTCGGGGTGTTCTTTTCACCAAAGGCGATGGCATCCTCGTCGCCCCAATTCGCGCGATGTTCCCAGCCCGTGGAATGAAACTGAAGCATGATCGCCTTGGGCAAATCAGTCGGGTCGAGGTAAACATAGGCGAATAGTTTGTCGCCTTCACCGGCAGTCAACGGCTGGCTCGCCCCGCTAAAGAGATCTTGGGCCACGGCCTTGGCGGATCGTTTCAGGGATTGTTTACCGCTGAAGACCTTGCCCTTGTCCGCCGCCACCCATTGCAAAGGGGCATTGTCCTTCGTGAACTCTGACTTGGCACCCGCCGGAAATTCGTCCTCGACCCAGACCAGTTCCGTGGGTGGCTTGACGGGCGCGTTGGTGACCGCGGGCGGTTCTTCGAATTTAATTCTGGCGACCTCGCTGCGAAGCGTCGCTTCGAGGCCGGTGATTTGACGGTTGAATTCGTCGAGTTGTTTTTTCACCTCCGGCGTGATGAGCTTGAGGATCGGGGGCGGCAGGAGCGCGTTGCCGTCCATGGGATGTTCGTTCGCGTTGTTGAAAAAGGCATAGAGCGAATAAAATTCCCGCTGGGACAACGGGTCAAACTTGTGGTCGTGGCAGACGGCGCAACCGGCGGTCATGCCCAGCCAGATCGTCGCGGCGGTTTCCGTGCGATCCACCGTGTAGCGCACTTGAAATTCCTCCGGAATCGCGCCGCCCTCGCTTGTGCTCACGTTGCAGCGGTTGAAGCCCGAGGCGATCACCTGGTCCTGGGTCGGGTTGGGGAGCAAGTCGCCGGCGAGTTGTTCGATCGTGAATTGATCGAACGGCAGGTTGCGGTTGAACGCGCCGATCACCCAGTCACGATAGGGCCACATTGATCGTTCATTGTCCAGGTGAAGCCCATGCGTATCACCATAGCGGGCGCTGTCCAGCCAGAAGCGGGCCATGTGTTCGCCATAGCGCGGTGATTTAAACAGGCGATCCACCACCCGTTCGTAGGCGTCGGTGCTTTTGTCGGCCAGAAACTCATCGACTTCCTCGATGGTCGGCGGCAAGCCGGTGAGATCAAAGGTCACCCGGCGAATCAGCGTCTCCTTCGGTGCTTCGGGCGAGGGCGCGAGATGCCGGCTTTCCAGTTTGGCGGCGATAAAGTAGTCAATGGGGTTGCGGGGATGATAGCTCTTAGCAACGGCTGGCAGCGCCGGTTGGCTGGGGGACACGAACGCCCAGTGGCCCTGGTATTTTGCGCCTTGCTCGATCCATTGCCGCAAGAGCACAATCTGCTCTGGCTTCAGTTTCTTGCCCGATTCCGCTGGCGGCATCAGGTCGTCGGGATTCTTCGTGGTGATCCGCTTCCAAAGCGCACTGGCTTTGGCATCTTTGGGTTTGATGGCCTGGTAACCGCCGAGATCGTGGTAAGCACCTTCCGGCACGTCGAGGCGCAATTTTGCCTTGCGTTTGTGCTCGTCGGGGCCATGGCAATGATAACAATTCTCCGATAGGATGGGCCGGATGTCGCGGTTGAAATCCACTGACTTAAGGGCGGCCGAGGCCGCGCTCGCCGGGTCGGGAAACGTCAGGATCAGCGTGCCCAGAAACGCGCACCGCAACGAAGGGGCTGCGAAATCAAACATATCTTTCATACTGACTGTGCCGGGGTTGTGATATTCAGGAAAAATCTAGCGTTCTGCCTGGGGAAAAGCCACAGAAGATTGCGGTTCTCGCAGCTCAGTTTCTGGCAACGGGTGGGGGCCGCGTTCGGATCCGCGGTGGCCAGCGACGCGGGCGTGCCTTTTCCCGTTTCCCAAAAAACATTCAACATTCAACATCGAACATCCAAGTATCCGGTTCGATCTGTCCTTCGCGGTTGAATGTTTAAGGTTGAAGGTCCCTCCTGTTCAGGGAACCCAGACCTTCAAGGCCCTGCGGCATTGTTCAGCAGTTCCTCCGCGTGCTTCCGGGCGGCCGTAGTCTGGCCGCCGAGCATCCGCGCCAGTTCCGTGACCCGCGACTTGGCGTCGAGCCGCTCGATGTTCGAGATCGTGCGCCCAGCCTTGGTTTGCTTCGTCACCACGAAATGCGTCGCCGCCACCGCCGCCACGGGTGCCAGGTGGGTGATGCAGAGCACTTGCCGCTGCCGTGCGATCTGCCGCATTTTCTCGCCGACTGCATTGGCCGTTTCGCCGCCAATGTTGGCATCCACTTCATCGAAGATCAGCACGGGAATTTCGTCCTCGGCCGCGAGCACTGTCTTCAGCGCCAGCATGACTCGCGCCAACTCACCCGACGAGGCAATGGCGCGCAACGGTCGCGGCGGCTCCCCCAAGTTGGGGGTAAAGTGAAATTCGACGGTATCGAAGCCGCTTTGCTGGCTGGTGGGGGATGGGGTGAGGAATTTATCACTTTTTTGGGATTTGACACTCGTGGGCTCGTCGCCTGCAGAACTGGTCTTTATGACCACCTCAAAGCTGCTTTGGTTAAAACCGAGGTCGCCGAGTTGTTTCGCGACTGCTTTGGTGAGCTTGGGAATAACCTTGCGGCGTGCGGCGGACAATTCCAGGCCGACCTTGAGCACCTCGGGATCGAGCTTTTGCAGGTCCGCGTTCAATCGCTCTAATTCGACATCACGTTGTTCCAGGGCATTCAATTGTCGACCTGCATCCGCGCCGAACGCCACCACCTCGGCGAGGGTCGCCCCGTATTTGCGTTTCAGGGAATGGACGAGGTTCAATCGTTCCTCCAGCGTTTGCATCCGCGCCGGGTCAAGTTCCACTCGGTCCGCGTACTGGGACAGTCCGGCTTGCAGTTCGCCCAGCAGGGCGACGGCCTGTTCATGCACTGCGAGCAGGGGTGCGGCGGCGGCGTCGATGCGTTGAAGCTCCTGCAGTTGTCGGCCCACCGCGCCGGCCTGCGTCAGCGTGCAGTTCTCTTCGTCGCTCAATAAACCCAGCGCCGCCTGGCTGACTTGCAGGAGTTTCGCGGCATTGCTGGCACGGTGATAATCTTGTTCAAGCTCGATTTCCTCGCCGGGTTGCAGGCGGGCGGCGGTAATTTCGCCCACCTGATGCCGCAACAAATCCAGCTGTTGCGCGTATGTTTTCTCATCCACGATCAGGGCGGTTTTCTCGGCGGCCAAGGCGGCGCGGCGGTGGACGAGCTGCGCGAGCGATTCCCGCAGCGGGTTCAAGTTGCCGAAAGCGTCGAGAATGGCCAGCTGGCGGCCGCCGTGGAGCAGCGATTGATGGTCGTGCGGTCCGTGAATGTCCACGAGCCATTCGCCGATCTGCGCCAGCACGTTCAGCGTGGTGGGCGAACCGTTGATGAACTGCCGGTTGAGGCCCGTGGCGGTGAAGGTGCGTTTGAGAACGAGCTGGTGTTCCTCGCAGGGTTCGAGTCCGTTGGTTTCGAGAAACGCCGGGAGAAGCGCGCGCAATCGGGACACCTCAAAAACCGCTTCCACTGCGCAGCTGTCGCTGCCGCCGCGGATCAGGGTGCGGTCGGCGCGTTCGCCGAGCATCAGGTTGAGGGCCCCGATGAGAATGGATTTGCCCGCGCCGGTCTCGCCCGTGATGGCGATGCCGCCGGACGGCAATTCCAGGGTGAGGTCGTCCACCAAGGCGAGGTTTTTGATCCGCAGCGTCGTTAGCATAGCGTCGTTGGTGGGCAATTGTGGCGGTGGTGCCCAAGATCGGCAAAGGATTTTTCACGGTGGTCCGGGTTGTTTAAACGTGGACCCCGAAGTTGATTCACAGGCAACAGAGTTGGATTTTGGTTTGCCTGGATATATTTTCATTCGCCGGGCGGCGTGGTTTTGATTAGCCTCCCTCTCGCATGGCGTTCTCATTCACATTCCTTGGTACCGGCACTTCGCAGGGCGTGCCGGTCATCGGCCATGATTATCCTCCGGCCTACCTGGCCAATCCGAAGAACCACCGCACGCGTCCGTCGATCTACGTGGCCAGCGCGGAGGCGAAGCTGGTGGTGGATACCACGCCGGAATTTCGCCTGCAAATGCTGCGCGAAAAAATCTCCTGGCTCGACGCCGTGATCTTCACCCACGCGCATGCCGACCACATCATGGGGCTGGATGACTGCCGGCGTTTCTGTGATTTGCGCGGCGGTACCGGACTGCCGATTTACGCCAGCGCGGCGACGATGCAGGATTTGCGGCGCGTTTTTGCCTACGCCTTTCACGTCGGGCCGTTTCCGAAAGGCTATTTTATTCCGGAGCCGCATGTGATTGACGGACCGTTTGAACTGGGCGACTTGCAAATTACGCCACTGCCGCTGCCGCACGGCGCGATGGGCGCCAACGGCTATCTCTTCACGCAACACGGAAGCAAGCGGCTGGCTTATTTGAGCGACTGCAAGGAGGTTCCCGGCCCCATCGTCGCGCAAATCCACGGCGTGGAAGTCGTCGTGCTGGACGCGTTGCGCCGCGCACCGCACTGGACGCACATGTGCCTGGATGAGGCCTTGACGGCCGCGCGGCGCATTGGCGCGGCGCGCACCTATTTGACGCACCTGACGCATGATTACGACCATGATGTTGATCAGGCCGAGCTTCCTCCCAGCGTGGAGCTGGCCTATGATGGGTTGAAGGTGAATTGGGAAAAGTGACGGCTCCCGGGCCGCGATTCAGAGGCTAACTTACAAAGTGAACTGGAAACAAAACATGCTGTTGGTGGTGTCGCTCCTTTACCCAGGAGTGCCGTGGCCGCTGCGCGCTGCGGAGCCGGGCGAAGCGGTGGTGGTGATTTACAACCGCCGTGTGCCGGAATCGAAAGGTGTGGCCGAGCATTACGCCCAGCGCCGGAAGGTTCCCCGCGAGCAGGTCTTCGGCTTGGATCTGCCCACCTCGGACACAATGACTCGGGAAGAGTTTCGCGAGCAATTGCAGCTTCCGCTCTGGCGAATCCTGGAAAAGCGAAAGCTCTTTCTCTTTGAACCGAATCCCAAATCCGGCTCGAACAAAAACGAACCGGCCCGCCACCTCGTTGACGCCAAGATTCGCTACGCCACGCTTTGCTTCGGCGTCCCGGTGCGAATCTTGAGAGACGCGAATTCGAAAGAACCGGGAGCGGATAAGATTCGCGCCGAGTTGCGCCGGGACGAGGCCGCCGTGGATAGCGAACTGGCTTGGCTACCGCAACTGGAGCGGCACCCGCCGTTGTTGGGTGTGCTCGCCAACCCCTATTACACCACCACGAACGCGTCCCTGCTGCATCCGACCAACGGAATTCTCCTCGTGGCGCGGTTGGATGGGCCCACGCCGGCGATTGCCCGCAGCTTGGTGGATAAGGCGATGCAAGCGGAAACCAACGGCCTGTGGGGACGGGCCTATTTCGACGCGCGCGGCTTGACGAACGGAGCCTACAAGCCGGGCGATGACTGGATGCGCGGCGCGGCGGCGATCAGTCGCCAGTTCGGTTTGGAAACCATCTTGGATGATCTGCCGCCCACGTTTCCACCCGGATTTCCGATGAGTCAGATCGCACTCTACGCGGGCTGGTATGATGGGGCTGTTTCCGGGCCGTTCACCCGGCCGACGGTGGAGTTTATGCCCGGCGCGTTTGCGTATCATTTGCATTCGTTTAGCGGGCATGTCATTCGCGATCCGAACCGCCACTGGGTTGGCCCATTGCTGGCCAAGGGGGCCACGGTTACCATGGGCAGCGTGGATGAGCCGTATTTGAACGGCACCCCGGACATCGCCACGTTTATCGGCCGCTGGGTCGTCCTCGGATTTTCTTTTGGTGAGGCGGCTTACGCGGCCCAAAATTCGTTATCGTGGCAGACCACCGTGGTCGGCGACCCGCTGTATCGGCCCTTTGGCAGAAACGCGCAGCAACAGCATGTTCAACTGGAGTGGAGCCGCAACCAGCTGGTGGAATGGTCGCATTTAAGGGTGGTCAACCTCAACCTGATCAAGGGCGCTCCAATCCCGCAAGCGGTCGCCTACCTCGAACAGCCAGCCGTTGGGCGGGAGAGTTCAGTGCTTCAGGAAAAGCTGGGCGATTTGTACGCGGCCCAAGGCCAGCTGGCCGCAGCGGTGGGGGCCCACGACCGGGCTCTGAAACTATCGCCCACGCCGCAACAGAAGGTCCGCGTATTGCTCCTGGTGGCCCGCGAACTGGCCTCGCTCGGCCGCCTGGCGGAGGCGAAGGATGCCTACCAAGAATTTGCGAAAAGCTTTCCCGATCACCCGGATCTGACGGTCGTGAAGGAAAAGCTCATGGGACTCGAGGAAAAGTTGAAAGCAAAGTGAACCCCGGTTTGCCCTTGATTTGCCCACGGATCACGGTCATTTCTAACGCGTGACTTCTCCAGCCCAGTTAGCCCGCTATGTCGATTTTCGCAAGTAATGGCCAGGGCCTGGCCGTGCGGTTGACGGGAGTTACAAAAACTTTCGGCAAGCTCAAGGCAGTGGACGACCTCAGCCTCGAGGTTCCCACGGGTTGCGTTTATGGTTTCATCGGGCCGAATGGCTCCGGCAAGACCAGCACCATCCGGATGATCCTGCACATTTTCCACCCTGACTCGGGACGGATTGAAGTGCTCGGTGAGCACGGGACGCGCGCGGCGAATGACCGCATCGGCTATTTGCCAGAGGAGCGGGGTTTGTACAAGAAAATGACCGTGCGCCGCGTGCTGGCCTATTATGCCTCGCTCAAAGGCATGGGGAGCGCAGCCGCCCGGGTGGCGATTGACCACTGGTTGGAGCGAATGGGACTCGAGGCTTGGGCGAATCGTAAAGTCGAGGCGCTTTCCAAGGGCATGGCCCAGAAAATCCAATTCATCTCCGCCGTGGTCGCCCAGCCGCAGTTATTAATTTTGGATGAGCCGTTTTCCGGTCTCGACCCGGTGAACCTCGAGGTCCTGCGCTCGGCGATACTTGATCTCCGCAAACAGGGGACAACCATTATTTTTTCCACGCACGACATGACCATGGCGGAGGAATTGTGTGACTTTATCTTCATGATCTACAAAGGGAAAAAGGTTTTGGATGGAACCCTCCAATCGATCCAGGCGACGTACGGCGCGGACACGATCCGCCTGCGATTCGCGGGTGGCGTCGAGCAGCTTCAGGGCCTGGCCGGCGTGAAAAGTATTCGCGATCACGGTCAATATCAGGAGGTGCGGCACGAAGGTGATCCCCAGGAATTGTTGCGCGCGTTGACGGCCCGGACCCGCGTGGACCTTTTTGAGATCACCCGGCCGTCGTTGCATGACATATTTGTGCGCATCGCGGGAGCAGAGGCGCCGGAGGTTAAACATGAATAAAGCGCTGCGCGTTGCCCGCACCGAGTATCTGAACGCCATCCGGAGCAAGGCGTTTATCATCGGCGTGGTCATGCTGCCGGTCATGGTGTGTCTCAGCGTCGGCATCCAGGCCCTGGCCCGGAACCGGGTTGACATAAAGGATCGCCGCTTAGCCGTGCTGGATTACACCGGCCGATTCTATTCCGTTATCGCGGCCAAGGCGAAGGAGCGCAATGAGCGGGAAATCTTCGACTGGAGTGCCGGCACGAAAGGCGCACAAGCGCGGCCCGCTTTTCGGCCGGAGGAATTTCGCGCGGTGGCTGATGCAAAACGCCCCGATCTGCTGCTCTCGGAACGGGTGCGAAAAAAAGAACTGTTCGCTTTCATCACCATCGGCAACCCCAACGCCCCGATCGTGGGGGGCGAGGTTTCGGATTTGGCCTACCAGACGGAGACGCCCACCGACGTGGAGTTGCCGACGTGGCTCGAAGGCGTGGTGAATGAGGAGATCAAGCGCATCCGCTTTGAAACCGCCAACCTGGACCGCTCACTCGTGACGCGGTTGACGCGGGTGGTGCCGCTGAAAAAGCTTGGCCTCGTGAAAGTCAACGAAACCGGACAGGTGATCGATGCCCGGAAAGAAAACCAAATCGCGACTTTTGGGATTCCATTTATTTCGATGTTTCTCCTCTTCATGATGGTGATGTCGAGCGCCCCGACCCTGCTGAACACGGTGCTGGAGGAGAAAATGCAGAAGATCGCGGAGGTGCTGGTTTCATCTGTTTCTCCGTTCGATCTCATGCTGGGCAAACTCATCGGGGCGGTGATGTTATCGTTGACCCTTACGCTGATTTATTTGGGCGCCGCCTTCATCGCCATCTGGAAATATGGCCTGACCGACTTGATTCCACCGTCCCATTATTTTTGGTTTTTGCTCTTTCAACTCCTCGCGCTTTTAATTTACGGCTCAATTTTCTCGGCGGTCGGGGCGGCTTGCACGGAGATTCGGGACGCGCAGAGCATGATGTTCCCGGCGATGCTCGGCATGCTGGTTCCGATGTGGGTGTTCCTGCCCATCATGCAATCGCCCAGCAGCGCCTTTGCCCGGGTGATGTCTTTGATCCCACCGTTCACACCGATGCTGATGATGTTGCGCATTTCGCTGCCCCCGGGACCGCCCTGGTGGGAGATCGCGCTGAGCGTCGTGCTCACGGTTTTGTTCATGCTCGGCTGTGTGTGGGCCAGCGCCAAGATTTTCCGCATTGGACTCCTTTCCCAAGGGCAGACGCCTTCTTTCGCCCGGCTCATTGCGTGGGTCTTTTCCCGGTGACGTCGATGCTCAATTACTTTTGGATTGCAATGGGAAGCGCGCTCGGCGGCATGGCGCGGTACTGGTTTTCCGGCATCGTCGCGCAGCGGTTCGGTGAGGCTTTCCCGGTCGGCACCCTGCTGGTCAATGTGAGCGGTTCTTTTGTGATTGGCTTTTTTGCGACCTATACGGGCACGGAAGGCCGATCGTTGGTCAGCCCGCTGGCCCGAAATTTCTTTATGGCCGGGGTCTGCGGCGGCTACACAACTTTTTCCTCCTTCAGCCTGCAAACGCTGAACCTCGCGCGCGGGGACGAATGGTTGAAGGCAGGCGCGAATGTCGTGCTGTCCGTCTGCTTCTGCCTGCTCGCCGTTTGGCTCGGCCATGTCCTGGCCGCGAAAATTAATCGCTAGTTTTCACGCTATGAATATTCCGACCGAAGCCATCCTCCTCCGCATTTTTATTGGCGAAAGCGACCGCTGGCAGCAACAGCCGCTCTATGAAGTCATTGTGCTCAAGGCGCGCGCTGCATCTGGCCGGTGCCACGGTCCTGCGCGGGCCGCTGGGTTATAGCAAATCGACCCGGTTGCACACGGCAAAAATTCTCCGGCTCTCCATGGATCTGCCGTTGGTCATCGAAATTGTGGACAGCGAAGAAAAGATTCAAAATTTCCTCCCCGTGCTCGATGGCATGATGGTGGGCGGGATGGTCACCCTGGAGCCCGTGCAGTGCCTCACCTAACGCGGGAAGCCGCCTCAGGAGTGACGTTTTTTCACGGGCTTCATTTTCCGCCATCCAGAAAGCCGAGCGCTTCCTCCAGCCATCTGGCCGGCGGGGGGGTATGCCCGTGCAGCGGCGCTTCGAGATAGCGTGCGTGCTTAAACCCTTCCAGCTTAAATCCTTTTTCAAACACCGCCTGAGTGTTCGCGCGGTTGAAATCCTTTTCGCCGGTCACCAGTACGTAGCGACAGTTCTTCTTCGCCAGCGCCAGCACCTCGTCGTCGGGAATATAATTGAGGCCATAGGTTTTCCCATCTGCGGCGGTTACGTCCGTATAAAAATTCACACCCATGAACGGCAGGGTGCCGGAGAACATATCTGCCCAGGCGACCCCCACCATGCTGGCAACCCTTCCGCCGCCGGAAAATCCGGCGACATACACGCGCCGGCCGTCGATGTTGAAGCGTTTCCTGAGTTCGACATTGGCGCAAACTGCCAGGCGCACCCGGTCGAAAATATTGCGCTCGTTGCCGCCCTCATAAGCGCTGACCAGGATCAGCCGGCGGACCGCCAGGATCGGCTCCCACTCGCTCAAGAGCGCCGGTGTGGCGCTGGGGCTGATCCAAATAAACAGACCCCACGGCTCGTCATGCCGGTAGGCCGAAGGCACGAGGAGCTGGAATTTTTCTCTGGCTACGTCGAAGGGCGGGGGATCTTCCTGTGCGTGGAGCCGCCATTTCACCTCGTCGGCCCCGGCTTGCGGTGGTGAATTGGTGATTCGAATGTCGCTGCGCCCGGGCGTGAAGGAAGGAAACCCGGCGGCGGCTATCGAAAGTGCCGTGGCGAGCCAGATCCCAAATGCCAGAAGGACTGGCATCACGCATACACGCCGGAGGGCATTCGGCTTGGGCATAGCCAGCGGCGGCACCGTCACGCCAGCAATTCTTTCACCACGCGCGCCTCTTCCACGCCGCTTAAACGCAGGTCGAGGCCTTGGGTCTTGAAGGTGAATGTTTCGTGGTTGATCCCGAGCAGGTGCAGGATGGTGGCATGGAAATCACGCACGTGGACCGGGTTCTCCGTGATGTTATAGGAGAAGTCATCGGTCTGACCGTAAATGGTGCCGCCCTTGGAACCGCCCCCCGCCATCCACATGGTGAAACAGCGCGGGTGATGGTCGCGTCCGTAGTTCTCTTTGCTCAGGCCGCCCTGACTGTAAATAGTTCGGCCAAATTCACCGCCCCAGATGATCAGGGTATCCTCGAACATCCCGCGCGCCTTCAGGTCATGAATGAGGCCGTAGGTCGCCTGATCCACGTCTTTGCACTGCATCGGCATGCGCCCACCCACATTCGAATGATGATCCCAATTGTTCAGGTAAATCTGCACAAAGCGGGTCCCGCGCTCAACGAGCCGGCGCGCCATCAGGCAGGTGTAGGCAAACGTGCCGGGCTTTTTGGCTTCGTCGCCGTAGAGCTTGTAAGTGGATTCGGGTTCCTTGGTAATGCTGGTCAATTCGGGCACGCTGGACTGCATGCGGAAGGCCATTTCGAATTGTTGGATGCGCGTGTGCGTTTCCGGATCGCCCACCTGCTTGAAATTAAGCTCGTTCAGTTTCTTCAGGCCATCCAGTTGCACCCGGCGCAAATCGCCCGGCATGCCTTTGGGGTTGCTGATGAACAAAATGGGATCCCCCTGACTGCGGAAGGAGACGCCCGCGTGTTCGCCGGGTAACGGGCCGTTGGACCAGAGGCGTGCCGAGATGGCTTGCAGTTGTTCCTTGTTGGTGGGCTCGGCCACCAGCACGACGAACGTGGGGAGGTTGGCGTTCATCGAGCCCAGACCGTAGCTGACCCAGGAGCCGATACAGGGACGGCCGCTCACCATGCTGCCCGTTTGCATGTGGCAGATGGCCGGTTCATGGTTGATCGCCTCCGTGTGCATGGAGCGGATAAAGCACATGTCGTCCACGCATTTCGCGGTCTGCGGCAGCAATTCCGTCACCCACATGCCGCCCTTGCCATGCTGGGTGAATTTGAATTTTGAGGGCGCAATTGGAAACCGCGCCTGCCCGGCGGTCATGGTCGTGAGTCGCTGTCCCTTGCGAATCGAGTCCGGCAGATCCTTGTCATACCAATCTTTCAAGACGGGCTTGTAATCATAGAGATCCATCTGCGAAGGGCCGCCGACCATATGCAGATAAATCACGCGTTTCGCCTTGGGCGGAAAATGGGGCAGGGCTGATTTCGGGTCGGGTGCTGGGCCGGCGAGGGCGTTCCACTTCGGTCCCAGCAGGCTCGCCAGCGCGGCCGCACCCAGGACGTTTTTGCCCCGGGCAAGAAATTGCCGTCGCGTTTCGTACCGGAGGTATTCGTTTAGAGGGTTCATTTGTTCAACACTTCATCGAGGTTCAAGAGCTGGTTGGCGATCATGGTCAACGCGGCGAGCTGGGGCGGTGACACCCGTGTGTCATATTTCGAGTCACCCAGCAGCAGGAGCTGCTTGGCTTCGTCCGGCTGCTTTTCATAGAAGGTGAGCAACTGGGAGTAGGTTGCCTTGACGATGCTTATTTCCGCGGGGCGCAGGGGGCGCGCCAGCACGCGCGCCGCCATGAAGTCCATGGTTCGCTCAAGATTTCCCGGGCTTTGCCGCGTCGCTTCCTGGGCCAAGTGCCGGGCGGCTTCGATGAACTGGGGATCGTTCAAGGTGGCGAGGGCCTGCAACGGTGTGTTCGTCCGCTCCCGGCGCACGGCGCACGTCTCGCGGCTCGGCGCATTGAAAATATCCATGGTGGCGGGCGGGGCGGCGCGTTTCCAGAATGTGTAAAGACTCCGCCGATAGAGCGATTCGCCGGTGTCGCGTTTATAATTTCGCGTGTTGCTCTCCGGCATCGCAACGGCCTCCCAAACTCCGTCCGGCTGATACGGCTTCACGCTGGGGCCGCCCGTCTTGTTCACCATCAAACCGCTGGCCGCCAGGGCGTAGTCCCGGACCATCTCGGCGTCCATGCGAAAGCGCGGACCGCGGCTCAGCAAGCGGTTGGCGGGATCTTTTTCAAGTTTTGCCCGGGTCGTTTCAGGGCTTTGCCGATACGCGGCGGAGCTGACCATCAATTCAAAAAGATGTTTCACATCCCAACCGCTCGCCACAAACTCCACCGCCAGCCAGTCGAGCAACGCCTGGTTCACCGGGGTCTCCCCCATCGTTCCAAAGTCCTCGGCGGTCTTGACCAAACCCACCCCAAACAGCTCGCTCCAAAAGCGGTTGACTGTGACGCGCGCGGTCAACGGGTTTTCCGGCGATACCATCCATTGCGCGAGCCCAAGACGGTTGGCTGGGGCTTTGTCCGGCATTTTATGGAGCACGGCCGGGGTCATGGCCGAGACTTTTTCCTTCGGTTTGTCGTACGCGCCACGGAAGAGGATGTTCGCCATCGCCAGCGAGTCTTTCTTCTCCTGTTGAATGTGGGTGACCGCGCCCCGCAGCCGGATGCCTTCCTTTTCCCTCTCCAAGGCCGCCAGGGACTTTTGCGCTTCCGCAAATGGCGTGGGCCGCGTGCTGAGAAAGTAGTCAAACATTTCCTGCCGCGATTCTTTCCCCCACTGGGCGATCGGCGTGGCCAGTAAGGAGCGCAGCTGCGTGAGATGAGCCAGGGCGGTAACTTCGGCCGGCGCCAATGCCCGCGAATAAACCCGCACATCCTGCACCGAGCCACCGTTGAATTGCGCGCCCTGACTGCGTTGCAGCAGCTTGAACGGAACGGTCGTCCGGATGCTGCCCGTGATGCCCCGGGCGTTCTCCACTTCGGTCTCCGCCGCCACGCCATCCACAAAAAGCTTCACGCCTTCCGGTTTGCCGGAACCATCGTACGTCAGGAAGACATGCTGCCACTGGCCCTTTTTCGCCAGGCGCTTTCCGGTGCGCACCTTCAAGGCGTTATCCGGCCATTTGCTGACGATGTGGGTTGCGAACTGTCCCTGCTGAATCCAAAGATCCCAGCCGCGGTAATCGCTTTTTTCGTCCATGCGCGAGAAGATGGCGGCGGTGTCATTGTAATCCTTCGGCACGAATACCCACGCGCCACTCGAAAAGCCCTGGCCCTGGTCAAAATCGCCAATTTCCGGAAACTCTGCCGTGGCCCCGGCTGCGAACTGCAGCGCCGGACCAAGTTTGCCGTCCGGCTTGAGGCTCACTGTGCCGGTCGGTACAAAGCGCTTTTCCACACCGCCCAGCTCGGCCGTGATTTCATTGGTCCTGCCATCGACCAAGGCCAGGTGCGCCGTCAGGCCGCTCACCGAAAGCGCGCGCGCCACTTCGTCCGGCTTCAAACCGTCCACCCATTTCACGAACGCCGAGTCGCCTTCGGCGCGCCGCTGGTCAACGGCCTTTTTCGCGCCCTCGATTTCAGCGGGCAACACTTTCCAGCGGCCCCGGTCGGCGTCATTCGCCATCACCACCAGGCTGGGTTTGGAATCTTTCACATTTCCGTCCAGGGCGGGCTGCAGGGTGTTCCGGAAAAACGCGGCCATGGAATAAAAATCCCGCGTCGTGATCGGGTCGAACTTGTGGTCGTGGCAGGCGGCGCAGTTGGCGGTCAGGCCAAGCCAGACCCAGGCGGTCGTGGTCACGCGGTCGTTGGCGTAGTTGGCCAGATTTTCGTCATCAATGGTGCCGCCCTCGTTGGTGGTCATGTTGCACCGATGAAAACCGGTGGCGATGAGCTGGTCGTCATCCGGGTTTTCCAGCAGGTCACCCGCCAATTGTTCCACGGTGAATCGGTCAAAGCGCATGTTTTGATTGAAGGCCCGGATCACCCAGTCGCGATACGGCCACATCTCGCGGTAGTTATCGAAGTGTAAACCGTGGGTGTCTGCATAGCGGGCGGCGTCGAGCCAATAGCGAGCCCGGTGTTCACCCCAGGCGGATGTGGTCATCAATTGGCGCACATATTTTTCGTAATAGTCAGGTGCCTTATCCTTGACGAAAGCTTCCACCGCCTCCGGCGTGGGCGGCAGGCCCGTAAGATCCAGCGCCAGTCGCCGCGCCAGCGTGCGTCGATCAGCTTCCGGCGCGGGTTTCAGTCCCTTGCCCTCGAGCTTTGTCAGGATGAAGGCGTCCATGGGATTGCGCACCCACGAATTGTTTTTTAACCGGGGCACCGGCGGTCGCTCCGGCTTGATGAAGGCCCAATGGCCCTGCCACTGCGCCCCGCTGGCGATCCATTTTTTCAGGATTTCCTTTTGCTCCGGCTTCAGAACCTTGTGCGACTCCGGTGGGGGCATCAGATCATCGGCGGACTTGGCCACGATGCGCCGCCAGAGTTCGCTTTGTTCCGGTTTCCCGGGCACCACCGCGGGTTGATGCTGGGGCCGGGCCTCGAAGACGCCTTCCGGCGTGTCCAGTCGGAATTTGCCCTTGCGCGAATTGCCATCCGGCCCGTGGCAGGCAAAACAGTTGTCCGACAGGATGGGCCGGACGTCCCGGTTAAATTGGATCGCGGGAGTGGCGGCCGAAACCCGGGCGAACGCCGCCAGTGTGATCACGAATATGGGGAGCACGATATTGCGGTAACCCAGCGGGCGGATTGGGTGTTCGGTGGGTCGTTCGGCGGAGTTGATTAAGACGTGCATCGTATCTATTGTGTATTCGATCAAGAGCATCAACGGTTCCAGACTAGGAAACCAGGTTATCTATTCAGGTTTCGGCGGCTTTTTACCATGCTACAATTGGCAAAGGTTGACCAGATTTTGTTGGGCACCAAAGGACCGGGGGCATTAAAATTTTAACCACCAAGCCACAAAGAACACAAAGAGGGAGCTGGACCGCCGACTGCTGCGCCTTCCACTTTATGTTCTACGTGCCTTGGTGGTTCGCCGCTCCGGAATGAAAGACCGGGTGTGATTAAAAGTGGGTGAGGGGGAGTAGGGAACACGCGGCCAGCTTGAGCATGCCGGAATGGGAGAGGAAGGACGAAGCCGGCCCCTCACCCCGCCCTCTCCCCCAGGGCGAGGCAGTCCACCGCGCTGCGTTCGGGTGGATCCGTGCGCTGGGTTCGACGCCGCGACGAAAGCCAGGATTCCCACTTCCCCATGGGCGGGAGTAGGTTGCTGGGGTCGCTGGGGCGAGAGAGGGGATGGGGCCAGACCTGGACGTGGGGAGCGTGGCTCCCTCGCCTCGGGGGAGAGGGCGGGGTGAGGGGGGCGCATCGAGCTCCTCCACGCACGGAAAATATCCGCGCGACCTCGCGAATCGCTTTTCGGCCGCACCCACTTTCAATCACACCCTGAAAGACCGGGTGTGAGACAAAATTCTTAAAAACCATCTGATTGCTCAGGAAATTGCACAATCCGTTGCCTAGAATTCTAGCATTCGCGGCTTTCGCCATTTCGG
>JAYTXL010000048.1:0-14988 GCA_043742955.1 Verrucomicrobiota bacterium
GGATTGGGCCAGATCAATTCGCGCCCCATCCTCGTGGCAGCCGAGGTAACGAGGCTCAAACATCCCTGTTTTCCAAGCCAGCGAGTAGGGGTAATTAGAGCCTCCTCACGTCGGCTGCTACTGCTCAAACCAGCGGCATTCGCTTTCGCAAGAATTTCCGCACGCCATTCGTCCGGCACGGGCCGAAGCGGCTGGCGCTGCAATCGTTGTTCAAAGTCGTCGGGTTTCATTTGAGTTCTTCGTAGAGTGGACGCAGCCGCGCCCGCAATTTGTCTAAACCATAGCGATAGCGGCTGGCAACCGTGTTGGGCGAAAGGTCCAGCGCAGCGGCAATCGCCTCCAGGGTCATGTCCTCCCACAGTTTCAAATGCACCACGGCCCGCTGTTCTGGAGGGAGTTCATCCAGCGCCGCAAACAAGGCCGAACGGAAGGCCTGTTCATCTGGATCGGCGGAGGCGGCAAAGACGCTCACGGATTCGGCCGCGAGTTGTTCGTAATTGTTCTCCCGCGTGCCGCGTCGTCGGATGAGGTCGATGGCCAGATTATGCGCGAGCTGGATGAGAAAGGCGCGTTCCTGGCGAACGCTTGCGAGTACGCCGGGGCGCGTGGCGAGCTTCACGAACAATTCCTGCATTAGATCGCGCGTATCGGTTTCGTTGCGCGTGAAGTTGAGGAGGAAGGCAAACATCGCCTGCGCGTGCTCGTCATAGAGCCGCTCAAGTTGGATGGCTGCAGGCATGCTTTGTAGAACATGACGCCGCCACACCGGAAAATTGTCTAGGAAAAGTTTTCCACCTTGCGGCGCGGGTGCGTCAATAATCCGATCAAAGCGACCCAGGTTGAGTTCGTACCGCGCGCACCAAACTCCGGGCTGGGTTGCACGGCTCACTTCGTTACCGTCGGCGGGAAGCGAAGTCGAGAATGCGCGTCCGCCTTCAACGGGTTGGTAAAGGTGGCCAGCGTTTGGGGCCCTCAATTGAAATCATACCACAAGCGCCAGCTCACACTTAATGCTCCACAGTTCTTAATATTGCCAATTGGTCGGCACTCGGGTTCAAAGCAATAGCACTGGCTGTCCAGACAAAGAATCGCAGCTCCGATCTGTTTCCCGACACCATTCTTAGCAGCACCGGTTCACGCCCTTAAAACGATCCTCGGTGACTTGCGCATAAAGCTGTTGCTGCGCGCGCCCAGGCCCTGGTTTGGGGCAGTCGCACAGGCCGACGACGTGCTGCGCGCGCTCCAGTTGCGCCTCGCCGGAGAGTTCCCGGACCAGGGCGAATCCCAGCGCGAATAGACTGAACAAACGCAAAGGCTTGCCTTCCACGACCGCGTAAGCTGGCAGCCAGACCGGCTCAGTTTCACGCAGGACGGCGAGCCGTTTGCGGGCCAGGAGCAGGATCCATTCGCGTACGCTCAGGAGGACGAGGATCACCACCAGGATTAAAAAAATACCGGCGACCACGGCATCGAGCAGATTATTGAAGCGCAAGGTTCGATTGTTGAGCACCAATTTCTGGGCTGCGGCCACGGCCGGCGCATCACCCTTGGCCTGGGCAACGGTGAGCGACTGCTGCAACGCGGGCAGTTTGGCCTCCAGTTCACGGGCGATTTGCAAAAAGCCCACGCGTGGAAAATTCGGATTGGACTGTTCGTGGAAGATTTTTTGCACGCCGGAGGTCATCGTCACCGCCAGCAGCCACGCGAGTGGAATCAGGGTGATCAGCGCAAAGGTCGGCGAGCGCCGGGGCGCCGGCGTCGGACTGGAATTGGACGCGCCCGCCAGGGTCATTTTTAAAATTACCGTCGTCGCAAGGCACAGGGCGATGGCCGCGAGGAGTTGATTCGCAATGCCGAAGAGCGGCCAGAGCGAGTTAATGCCGCCCAACGGATCACGCACGCCCTGGATCAGAAAATAGCCCCAGCCCGCGACCATCAGCACACTGGCAATGACGTTGGCGGGCAGGCTGCGAGTGTCCCCTAATGGCCTCCAGAGGTTCCCCAGCACATCCTGCAAAATGTAACGGCCCACACGCGTGCCGGCGTCGAGCGTCGTCAGAATGAAGAGGGCCTCGAACATAATGGCAAAGTGGTACCACAGGTCGAGCCATCGTCCGTTCACCGCTTTGGAGAAAATTTGCGCCATGCCCACGGCAAGCGTGGCGGCGCCGCCCGTGCGGCCAAACAGGGTATCCTCGCCCATCTCCCGGGCGAGTTGCTGCATTTGTCCGACCTGCACGGGGAAACCCAGTGCGGTAACCTTGGCGGCCGTGGCCGCGGCCTCGCCCTTGATGTTCATGCTGAGATACACGCCGGGATCGAGGGTGCAGGCCGCGATGAGCGCCATGATGGCGACCAATGATTCCAGGCACATGGCCCCGTAACCAATGGGCCGGGCGTAGCTTTCGCGCGTGATGAGCTTGGGGGTGGTGCCGCTCGCTATCAGCGTGTGAAAGCCGGAGATCGCACCGCAGGCAATGGTAATAAAACAAAAGGGAAACAGTTTACCGGCCACCACCGGACCGGAGCCGTCAATGAACTGGCTGAGGGCGGGCATTTTCAGATTCGGCAAAACCAGAAACACGCCGAGCATCAGCGCGAAAATGGTGCCGAGCTTCATGAAAGTGCTGAGGTAATCACGCGGCGCGAGCAAGAGCCAGACCGGCAGCACGCTCGCGGCGATTCCGTAACCGATGAGCACCCACGCCAGCGGTTCTTCCTTGAAGGCGAATAGCCGGGCCCAATCCGCATGGCCGTGAACATATTGGCCACCCCAGACCGACAGCAGAAGCAGCAAAACCCCGAGCGCCGACGCCTCCATAACTTTGCCGACACGCCAGAAACGGAGATATCCTCCCATGAGCATGGCAATCGGGATCGTCGCGCCCACGGTGAAAACACCCCAGGGACTTTCCGCCAGCGCCTTGACCACGACCAAGCCGAGCACCGCGAGCAGGATCACCATGATGGCCAGGATGGCTGCCGACGCGATGACGCCGGCAGTGGTGCTGAGCTCCTCCTTCACCATTTGTCCCAGCGACTTGCCGTTGCGGCGCATCGAACAAAAAAGAATTATAAAATCCTGCACCGCGCCGCCGAGCACGACGCCAATTAGAATCCAGAGAGTGCCCGGCAGGTAACCAAACTGCGCCGCGAGCACGGGCCCAACCAGCGGGCCCGGGCCCGAGATCGCCGCGAAGTGATGCCCAAAGACAATCCATTTGTTCGTCTTTACGAAATCCCTGCCGTCATCATGGACTTCGCACGGCGTGGCGCGGCGGTCGTCCAGCATCATCACGCGGACGGCGATCCACTTGGAGTAAAACCGGTAGCCTACGGCATAGGAGCACAGGGCCGCGATGAGGATGTAGACTGAGTTGATTTCCTCGCCGCGCTGCAGGGCCAGCGTGAGGTACGCCCACGCCCCGAGCAGCGCCACCCCGAGCCAGACCAGATGGGCGGTTATTTTCTTCATGACCTACACGTTCGCAAAATTCGGAGCGCGGTCAGCCTAGGGATTGGCGACGCGCATTCAACTGCGAACCGGCAAAAGCCGGCTCTTCGGACGCTCCTTGGGCAACACGTGCTTTTGCAGTTAGGGCGCATCTCCATTCGACCCGCCACGCCGGCGGCAACCGACACGCGGATGCCGCCTTCCGAAGTGCCGATTCGGAACCAAGCACATTTCAAATCAAGAGAACTCTTATCCGTCGCCTCAAATGATCTCCGCAATGGGCTGGCCGGCGTCCAAAATCGGTATCGGCCGCCCCGCGTTGTCGTTGAAGGTCTGCTGCGGATCAATTTCAAGGACATGATAGACCGTCGCGAGCAAATCCGCCGGCGTCAACGGACGCTCCGCCGGAAATTCCCCCTTGTCATTCGTCGCTCCCACCACCTGCCCGGTGCGCAGACCGCCCCCGGCCAGCATCACGGAAAACGCGTCACCCCAATGGTCCCGGCCCGGAATCGCAATGCCCGGCTGGCCCAGGTTCAAGCGCGGGGTTCGGCCAAATTCACCCATCACTATCACGAGCACATCGTCCAACATTCGGCGATCACCGAGGTCCTGCATCAGTGCGCCCACGGCGGCATCGAGCACCGGAAGTTTGTAACCGTGCCCCTTCTCAATGCCGGAATGATCGTCCCAATGCGGCATGTCCACCGTGACGAAGCTCACCCCCGCCTCCACCAAACGCCGGGCCATCAAGGTGTAATGCCCCCACGGACCGCGCCCGTAACGGTCACGCGTCTTCGCCTCCTCTTTTTCCATGTCGAACGCCACCCGCGCCTTGTTCCCCATGATAAGGTCCACGGCCTGATGCTGGTAGGCGTCCATCGCCGCCATCGTCCCGCTCTTGTCCAAATCGCGGCGGAAATGATCCAGCTGCGCCAGCAGACCCACCCGTTCCTGCGTGCGCGCGCCATCGCAAGCCACATTTTCTAAAAACTTGGGCGGCTGCACCACCGACACATCGCTGGCCGGCAGATATTTTTGGGTGGAATTGACATCAAATGGATTGAACGCCGCCCCCAGATACGCCGCGCCTTGATAACCGGGAAAAAGATAAACACTTTGCGCCGCTGGCAACCCGACGTACGCGGGAATTCCGGGGGCATTCGGCCCCTTCATTCGAGACACATAAGAGCCGACGGATGGAAACTTTTGCGGGAGGCTGATCGAGTTTGAACCATAACGGCCCGTGAGCATCCAATGCGCCGCCGCGAAGTGATCGCCGGTCTTGTGATTCATCGAACGGAGGAAAACCATCTTGTCCGCGTGCTTGGCGTGTTGCGGCAGCTGCTCCGAGATCTGAATGCCCGGGACATTTGTCCCCATCGCACGCCAGGGCCCGCGATATTCGAGCGGCGCCTCCGGCTTGGGATCATACGTCTCCATATGGCTCGGACCGCCATCCAGCCAGATGAGAATCACGGATTTATTATTCCGCTTCGCGGCCCCCGCCGCGCGCAACCGCAGCCAATCCGCGGACGTCAGGCCGAGCAAACCCATGAACCCGACCTTCAAGGCCGAACGACGCGCCATCCCCGCGCAGTTCCTCCTGGCGAAGCCATTTTGAATCTGAAGCATAGGATCACTCCAATAGACACCCGGACCACCAGTAAACTCAAGGGCAAATTCTCAAATCGTCGCGCCGCCCCGGCGTCCTCACCGGACGCTTCATTGGTAGGGAGGGGGTTCCTACAACGCGCGCAGCCCGCTGGCGATGGGCAGGCGCACCGCACGAATGGCGGGAAACAGGCCGCCGATCAATCCAATCAAGGTGGCCAACAGGAGCGCATGAACCAGCAATTGCGGCGTCACAGCAAACGCGAAGGCCACCTGGCTGAAGGTCTGCCAATTGATGGTGGCCGTATGGTAGCCGTCGAAAGCAAAATACGCCACCGCCGCGCCCACACTTCCGCCCACCAGTGCCAGCACCAGGGATTCCAACATCACCGAAACAATCACCGGCACCGAGCCGAAGCCCAGGGCCCGCAACGTGGCGATCTCCCGGGTGCGGGCCGCCACGGCGCTATACATTGTGTTCAGGGCGCCGAAGAGAGCTCCGACCGCCATCAGGGCGGCGATAAAGTAGCCAATCCCCTCAATGAACGAGGTCAGCATGGAAGATTGCTCGGCGAGAAAATCAGTTTGGCGGATGACCTTTACCTTCAACTGCGGGTTGGTCGTCAAGGCGTCCTTGAATTGCTGGAAGGAGGCCGGAGAACTGAGTCGGGCGTGCACCGATTGAAACGTGTCGCCCCGATGATACGCCGCCTGCAAGACCGGCGCATCGGTCCAGATTTCCGATTCGGCCGAGCCGCCGCCGCCGGTGAAAATCCCCACCACCTCCCATTCATTCTGGCCGAGCCGGATTTTCGTGCCGACATCCAATCCAACAAAGGCCCGGGCGGCGCCCGCCCCCACCAGCACTTCGTTACGCCCCAACTCAAACACCCGGCCCGAGACAATCTTGAGGTCATCGCGGATCGCCAGGGCCGCTTTCTCCACCCCGCGAAACGGGACATTTGCATCCGTGCCCGACGAGCGTTTCGGCAGGTTGATGATCACAAAAAGTTCGGCGGACGCCAGCGGACCCGCAGGGGTGCGGGCGAGGCCGGGACCGTCGGCGATGAGGCGCACTTCATCACGGGAAAGCCCACTGCTCATCTCCGTGTCGGCGCTGCCGCGCAGCACAATGGCAATGTCCTCGGCACCGACCACGGTCATCGTCGCGCGAAAGCCCTCGGCAATGGAGAGCACGCCGACAAAGACAGCCACGACGCCGGCAATGCCGACCATGGCGGTAACCGACGAGCTGAGCCGCTCGGGGATCGTGCGCAGGTTAAACAGGGTCACTGAAATAATTTGTGAAAGCCAATTGTACATGAAACTTAGGCCCCCCGGCGGAGCGCTTCGGAGATTCGCAAACGCATCGCCAGAATGGCAGGCACGATTCCCGTCACCAGGCCGAGGCCGACCACGAGGCAGGCACCGATCACCAAATACCGGAGGGGCAGATAAAAAACGGGGAGCATGGCCGGCACCGGACTACCCCCCGCAGTGATCGCCCAGGCCACACCCAACCCGGCGAAACCACCGACCGCGGCGATCACGCAGGATTCCGCCAGGACCAGGACCAGGACCAGTTCGTTCGTAAAGCCCATCGCTTTGAGCACCCCCAATTCTTCCGTCCGCTCCCGCACGGACTGCGCCATGGTATTGCCTGCCACCAGGAGAATGGTAAAGAACACCATGCTGAGAATGGCGATCAGGATCGTGCCGATATCACCAATCTGCTGGGCAAAGCCCTGCATAAATGCGCCTTCCGGCTCGGCTTTCGTTTCAAACGCGGAATTAGCGAACTCACGGTCGATCGCCGTCGCCACCTCGGTCGCCCGATCCGGATTGGTCACCCGCACCAGATACCACCCCACCTCCCCCTGTCCCAGCGCGCGGCCTTCGTCGAAGTAGTCGTAGCGAAAATAGAACCCGGACGTGTCGGTGCCCTTCTTCGCGCCATCGTAGATTCCAACAATCTCGAACTCCCACGGCGCATCACCCTTGCGCGGCCAGATTGGTGAGATG
Organism: Verrucomicrobiota bacterium; assembly: GCA_043742955.1. GTDB lineage: Bacteria > Verrucomicrobiota > Verrucomicrobiia > Limisphaerales > JAYTXL01 > JAYTXL01. The sequence continues at coordinate 7,091 of JAYTXL010000048.1, forward strand.
ATCGGCACCCGGTCGCCGATCTTCCATTTAAACCGATCCACGAGCGAGCGCCCGACGATGGCCCCGGTGCGATTTTTCAACCACGCCTGCTTCTGGTCTGCCGGCAGGATAAACTCAGGGTACATCTCCAGAAATGGCTCCGGCCGGACAGGAAAAGATGCGAAAAAGTTTTTGGGTTCGTTCTGGTAAATGCCACCGAACCAGGTCAGGTGGACGGCCGCTGCGACCGAAGGAACCTGCTCGATGCGCGCCTGGTAAGCGACGGGCAGACTCATTATCAGCGACACTTTGTGGCGCACTATCAGGCGATCCGCCCCGGCGGTGGTGACCCCGGCGGTGAATGATTCCTTAAGCGTGCACAGCAAGCCGAACAGAATGAAGGCCACGAAAATTGACAGCAGCGTCAGCGCCGTCCGGAGCTTCTTCCGCTTGAGATTACTCAATACCAGGGCGAAGAATTTCACTCCGGCCTTTCGGTGAATAGTTGGCCTTTGTCCAAATAAACGGTCCGGGTCGCCCGGGCCGACGCATGGGGATCGTGCGTGACCATGATGATGGTCTTGCCATGTTCGCGGTTCAACCCCTGCAACAAACTCAAAATTTCATCGCCCGCCTTGCGATCCAGATCCCCGGTCGGCTCATCGCAGAGCAGGAGGGTCGAGTCGGTCACGATGGCCCGGGCGATCCCCACGCGCTGTTGTTCCCCCCCGGAAAGCTGCCGCGGATAGTGCTGGGTGCGATGCGACAGACCCACAACTTTGAGCGCGGTTTCCACATGTTTCCGCCGCTCGGCCTTGGAGAGTGAGGTGAGCAACAGGGGCAATTCCACGTTTCGTTCGGCGGTCAGCACCGGCATGAGGTTGTAAAATTGAAACACCAAACCCACGTGGCGGGCCCGCCAGGCGGCGAGCGCCCGGTCACCCATCTGATCAATCCGCTCGCCACCGATTTCCACAGAGCCATTGCTGGGCCGATCCAGCCCCCCAATCAAATTGAGCAACGTGGATTTTCCGGAACCCGAGGGGCCCATCAACGCCAGAAATTCACCCTTCGGCACGGCGAGACTCAGGCGCGCCAGGACGTGAATCTCCTCCGCCCCCCGCCGGAACACCTTGTCCACGTCCGTTGCTTTTACCAAAGTGTCAGTACTCATGCTCATCGTTTTGCCTCCCGAATTTTTGCCCCGTCACTCAATGCCGCTGGCACCTCCAGGACAATTTTCTCCCCCGCCACCAAGCCGCTGAGAACGACCACCTCCCCCTGCCTCGATTCCCCCAACGTGACCGCCCGGCGGGCCGCCCGATCCGCGTTCAAAACAAACACCACTTCCTTCCCACCTTCCTGCCGCAGGGCGGTCTTGGGAATGGTGATCCCGCCCGTCACCACCGAATTCGTTTTGGCGTCCGGCCCCTGAAACGCCACCTTCACCCCCATGTGCGGAAGAATGCGGCGATCCAGCTTCTCGAAAGCAACCCGCACTCGGACGGTGGCTTTTTGGCGATCGGCCGTCGGCACGATCGCAATCACTTTGCAGGGGATTTTCCAGTCCCCATAGGCATCCAGGGTGGCTTGGACGGCTTGGTCCGGTTCGACGCGATTGATGTAGCTTTCGTTGACGTCCACCTCGATCTCCTGGGAGTCCATGTCCACGATGGTGCAAATGCCCGTGCGGGTAAAGCCGCCGCCGGCGGAGATGGGCGAAATCATTTCACCCGGCTGCGCATTCTTCGAGGTGACCACCCCGGAGTAAGGCGCGCGAATGACGGCATCCTCCATTTGTTGATTCCACAATCCCACCTGCCGTTCGGCCACAGATACTTCTGCCTGCTGGCGTTCCAACCGGGCTTTGGTCGAGTTAAATTCGGCATCCGCGTGATCCAGATCGGCTGCGGAGGCAATTTTGCTCCGCGCCAGATCCGTCACCCGGCGAAGTTCCAGCTCCATCTCACGCAACCGCACCCGCGTTTCAGTCAAAGTTGATTTGGCAACGTCGAGTTGGGCCTCCACCAGCCGGAGATTCGCCACGACATTCGAGGTGTCCAGCCGGGCGAGGACCTGCCCCTCCTTCACTTTCATGCCCTCTTCGATCAGCACCTCCATCACTTTGCCGGTGACCTTGGAGGAAACCGTGGCTTCGCGCCGGGCCACCACATACCCCGAGGCATTAAGCAACGTGCGGGCGCTGCCGCCGCCACTGCCGGAACTCTCCCGAACCGTCAGGGAACGAACTTCAATCGATCTCGGCCGATTCAAAAACCACCCGACGGCGGTGCCCAGCAGCCCCAGGATTATCAGGATCAGGAACACGAACGCAGCCCCGCTCCGTTTTGTCGGGGTGCTCCGGTCGATCCGCAGGTCATCCAGGGTGCTCTTCTCGTTGGCCATAAAATGCGTTGCGAGAGAAGCCCTTTTTTCAGGGAGGGTCAAGCGGCAAAGGGTCGTGGGCTCGGGCGTAAATCAAGTTCTTGCAGGTGCCCGCTCAGTCAGACCTTTCAATGTTGCCAGCGATTCACCCGGGGGTGAGCATAGCGACACTCCTGAGTCCGAGCACACTGGGATCATACCCTGAAAGTCGTGTCTGCGATTTGATTACCACCGCAACCGAGCAGGAGGTGCTCCCCATTCCATTTCAGGATTCAGGTTTTAGCGGGCAAAACGAGCAGCCAGTTCAGTGCGTGGCGCAACCGATCTTCCCCACCGCCACGATGAGGCTGACCAGACAGAGCAGCAGCAATACGGGGTTGCCGGTCGTGGCGAATTTGAAGACGGAGTAACCAAGCACGCAACCAATTCCAAGCCACGCGGCGCAAGCTGAATAAAATTTCATACCCCGACCTTATCGGCTTCAGGCCAGCATTCAAGCCCGCAACGCGACGAAATTCATCGCGGACCTTTGCCACTGGAAAAACCCTGGCTCCCACGTAGAATGAGCCCATGAAATCAGAACCTCGACTGACCATCGTCGTGCTTGCGATGATACTGCTGTGGGTTGGCACCACCTTCTCCCCTGCCCTCGCCCAAGCCAAACCGGCTTCCCCGGCACCGAACATTATTTTCATTCTCGCGGATGACCTGGGTTACGGCGACCTCGGCTGCTATGGCCAGACCCGGATCAAGACCCCGAACCTGGACAAACTGGCTGCGCAAGGAACACGCTTCACGCAGTGTTACGCGGGCAGCACCGTATGCGCGCCCTCGCGCTCGGCGCTCCTGACCGGCCAGCACACGGGCCACACCCTCATCCGCGGCAATGCCGCCGTGGCGCTGCGTCCGCAGGATGTGACCGTCGCGGAAATGCTCAAGCAGGCGGGTTACAAAACTGCCGCCATCGGCAAGTGGGGGCTCGGTTTGGAGGGCACGACGGGTGTGCCGCAAAAGAAGGGTTTTGATCAATGGCTCGGCTATCTGGACCAGACACACGCTCATAACTATTATCCCGAGTACCTGTGGCGCTTCGATGCGCCATCCGGCTACGACGGCAAATTCCCGCTGCCCAAAAATGAGCAAAACCAGAAAGGCCAGTATGCGCACGACCTGTTCACGACGGCCGCCCTGAATTACCTCCGGCTCAACCGGCCGGAGGAAGCGAATCAATTCACGCCGTTCTTTCTTTACCTCGCTTATACCATTCCGCATGCCAACAACGAATTGACCCGCGCCACCCAGAACGGCATGGAGGTGCCCAGCGACGCACCCTACACCAACGAACGCTGGCCGCAGCCCGAGAAAAACAAGGCCGCCATGATTACCCGCCTCGACGCCGACATCGGCAGGCTGCTGGCCCGCTTGGACGAATTGGCGATCACCACGAACACGGTGATTTTCTTCACCAGTGACAACGGCCCGCACAAAGAAGGCGGGAATGATCCCAAGTTTTTTGAGAGCCAGGGCGGATTGCGCGGCCTCAAGCGGGATCTCTATGAAGGTGGCATCCGCGTGCCGATGATTGTCCGCTGGCCGGGAATCGTTCCGGCGGGACGCGCCAGCGAACAGGTCTGGGCGTTCTGGGACTTTCTGCCGACCGTGGCCGATATTGCGGGCGGGAAAATCCCGACCGGTATCGATGGCATCTCCATGCTGCCTGCGTTGACCGGTGCCCGGCAGAAAAACCATGAGTTCTTGTACTGGGAGTTTCACGAAGGCGGCTCCAAACAGGCCGTGCGCATGGGTGATTGGAAGGCGGTGCGTCTTCGTCAGGGCCAGCCATTGGAGCTCTACAATTTAAAGACTGATCGCGGCGAGTTGCTCGACGTCGCCGCAGAAAACCCCACGCTCGTGGTGAAAATTGAGGATTATCTAAAAACTGCGCGGACAGAGAACGAACATTGGCCCCTCCAAGCCGCTTCCGCGAAAAAAGCGAATTCTCCCAAGCCCTGAAACGGAGCGCCGCGTAGTGGCACGGACGTCCCGCGCCTGACCACCAGAACGCGGATGCACGCCCTGTTCTTACCGGACTTCATTTGTGCTTGGGATAGCGTTCTTTCGCGAATGGAGCCGCAGCTTCCCGCTTCACGCCGTTCGCTCACCCGCAGATTTCGGACGAGGACCCAACGCGAACGATGAAAAGGCTCCCACCGATTCAGGACGACCACAGATTAAAACCCCCAATTCCCCAATCGGTGGTGGCTCTGAATCGGTGGGAAAATCAACCCCGGTTCAAAAAAACATCACGGATGCGCTCGGGGAGGACATCGCGTCCGTGCTCGACCGGTTGCAGGCGATCTCTGAGATTTCGGACGACACAATCTTTGCGGCCAAGCTGCGCCAGTTCCACGCTGACTTCCCGCAACTGCAAACCGACGCTTTCAAAGACACCTCCACCCAGCGCGCCCTTCGTGCCCGTGATCACCAGGGCCGACTTCGCGGGGTTACCCCCGCGGATCGTAGCCGCAACCTTCAGGTTGCGTCCCCGACCGCGTCCGCCCACGGCGTCTCGACGACCTCATACTGACAAACAGGCACCGCGATCGCAGCCATAAGCCCATCGCGAATAGATCGAATTCTCCCTACTGACGCTGATCGCATTTTAACGGCAGCGGACCGGCTTGAGGATCCAGGAGTTCGCCGCGCTCTTGCCCATGCTGTGTGTCACTTTTCGTCCGAAGCGGTGCCCGCGAATGCCTGGCGCGAGCCTCCCTACCTGGCCGAAGCGACGCAGCGAAATCCGGTGTGGGACAATCCGGTGTCCGGCGAGGTTTTCATGCGGGCGCTGGGCCGGTAACCGGTGCAGTAAGCATCGGAGCAAAGATACGAACCGCCGCGCGTCACGCGCTTCACGACGCCCGGTTCGTTCGGGTCGTGGCTGGTGTCGGGGCCCGGCGGGTTCAACTTCGGACTCTTCGCGTAATAATCCGGCAGGTACAAATCCATGCACCATTCCCAGACATTGCCCGCCATGTCATATAGCCCGTAGCCATTGGCTGGAAACGAGGCGACGGGCGACGTTAAACGAAAGCCATCAATCAACGTGTTCTCATTCGGGAACTTTCCCTGCCAGATGTTCGCCGCCCATTTTCCGTCCGGGATTTGGTCCTTACCCCAGACGTAGGGTTGTTGCACCAAGCCGCCCCGCGAGGCGTATTCCCATTCCGCCTCGCTGGGCAGGCGCTTCCCCGCCCAGGTCGCGTAGGCCACCGCATCGATCCAGCAGACATGCACCACGGGATGCTTCTCCCGGCCTGCCAGCGAGGTCTCGGGGCCTTCGGGGTGACGCCAATTCGCACCGGCCACATAGGCCCACCAAATATAATGATTTTCGAGGGACACCTCCCGGTCGGGCGGTGTGAACACCACCGAACCCGCCACCAATCGCTCCGGCGGCACGCCCGGGAACTCTTTCGGATCCGGTTTGCGTTCGGCCATCGTCACGTAACGGGTTTCCTGGACGAACTTCTCAAATTGCTCGTTGGTCACCTCGGTCTTATCCATCCAGAACCCGTCCAAAGTAACGGAATGCACCGGCTTCTCATCGGTTTGACCCTCCTCCGAACCCATCGCGAAAGTACCCGGCGGAATCCACACCATGGTGTTGGTGTCGGCCGTGAATTTCGGCGGCGGCTGGGCGTGGCCCAGGGCGCCCGGCCGATCAAACTTGGTGGCGGCATCCTTGTCCGCCCTTCGTAACGTGATCCACGTGCCGAAACTCACCCCGACCAACACCAGGATCAGGGCGGTGATAAATTGGCGGGTGGAATTGGGATTGTTCGATTGCGTCATAGCGGGCCGGCGGGTTCTATTTTTTGGGTTCCAGGCGCTTTTCGTATTCCGCCAGACGGTCCGCCACGAGCCCGCTCTTAATCAATTCCACTTCGGAAATCGCGCCTAAATCTTTCGTGTCGATGATCCAACGATCCAGCACGGTGCGGAGTTCCTGGAGCTTCGCTTCATGCTGCGGCAAACCGGCGAGGTTGCGCACCTCATCCGGATCCGCCTGCACATCATAAAGTTCCTCTTTCGGTTTGGTCGGCGCGAAAAAAAGTTTTTGGGCCGCGTTCAGCTTGCCCTCGGCATGCCAGCGACGCCAGACCTGCATCGTCGGCATCTCCTCCATATAGCTGACGCGTTGCGCGTACGGGAGCTCGGGATGGAAATTCCGGATATACTGAAACCGTGGGTCGCGCACGGTGCGAATGCGGTCGGGCGTTTCATCCATGCGATCACGGGCGGCGAAGATATATTTTCGCGCCGGCGCGGTCCGGGGTCCGAGGAAAACCTGGCCATCAAGATTCCGGGGTGCCTCCGCGCCCGCCAGCGCCAGGGTGGTGGCGGGGAAATCGAGAAAGCAAACCAGATCCTCGCGCACGCTTCCGGGTTTCAGCTTGCCCGGCCAGCGGACAATCAGCGGCACATGGATTCCCTGTTCATAAACCCAGCGCTTGCTGCGAGGGAGTCCGCGGCCATGATCACCGGAGAGGATCACCACGGTATTATCCGCGACACCCGCTTTTTCGAGCGCGTCGAGCACTTCGCCCACCTGGTAATCCACGGCGGTGACCAGGTCATAATAATTCGCCAGATCCCGGCGCGTCTCCGGTGTGTCCGGCGTGTAGGCGGGCAGCTTCATCCGGGCGGGATCCCGGCGTTCCGACGGCGTGAGGCGCGCGAGATTCTTCGCCCTTTGTTCCGGTGCGGCGCGAATCTGGCTTTCATGCGATGTCAGGATGTTGAAAAAACCGAAGAACGGTTGCTTCGGAATGTTCTTGGTCCAGTCATCCACGCGGTCGAAGCAATCTTTGGGCAGCGTAAAATTGAAATCGGTTTTCCCGTGCGGCGATTTGGTCGGCCAGCACACCAGATAGCCGGCCTGGCGCAAATATTCGGTGAACATTGGCGGGGGGGCGAGGAGCGTGGACCGCATGTGATGCGAGCCGATGCTGGTCGGGTAACGGCCCGTGATCAGGCCGGAGCGGCTGGGCGCGCACACCGGCGCGTGCGTGAAGCAATTTTGAAAGCGCGTGCCCTCGCGGGCGAGCCGGTCCATGCGGGGGGTGATCGCGTTGGGATCACCGTAGGCACCCAACTCGGGGCCCATATCCTCGCCCATGATCCACACAATGTTGGGCTTCGGCTCGGCCGCGTGCAGGGCGATGGCGCCTCCCATCGACAGCAGCGCAAATAAAAGGCGTTTCATTGATTTCCCGTTGACCGGTGCGAGTAGCAATAGCGCCCCCACCGGACGTTGCCAACTGATTTGTTCCGGGGCAGCAACTGAGCGCCTGTCTGGAATGTTTTTCCATCGATGAATTGACTCGGACACAGTAAATTTGGTAAAGTTCCTTCCAGCCATGAGAATTACGGGACACCCTTCCGCCGTCCGAGTTCCGCCGTCCGAGTTCCGCCGTCCGAGTTCCGCCGTCCGAGTTCCGCCGTCCGAGTTCCGCCGTCCGAGTTCCGCCGTC
>JAYTXL010000049.1:0-8013 GCA_043742955.1 Verrucomicrobiota bacterium
GGAACAAACAGAGGTTCATCAACGACATTTACTTCCACTGCGGAGGTTTGAATCTCTATCCGGCTCAATGAGAATTCACCCGGAGATCCCGGAAGAAGCGATTTTTTAATAGCAAGGAAGTAGAGCAGATTCACGAAATCGTTTCGGAATTGTCGCCACTCGATTTGGCCACCCTTGACCAGCGAGCGCGCGGATACAGTACCTACAGCTACTACATCCTTAACAACTGGCAAAGCCTTCGTCCTTATGACGTTCGTCGTCTTGCAAAATCACAGTTTGCTACGAGCCTCGTCGGTTTAGCTAGTTTTCATTCCAGCGGTTATGTGCGCGAAGCCGCAGTCAGGGAACTGGCTTTGCAACGCACAGGCAATGAACTGCCTTTTCTGCTCATTCGACTAAACGATTGGGTTTCGCAAGTTCGCGACGCGGCCGCAGAAGCGGTACGCGCACGAAGGGAGGTGCATTATGCCGTGCATTTTCTCGCCAACATCAGTCTCGTGTTTCGACTCCGCGCCTGTGGGCGAGTGGACAAGCAGTTCGTGGACGATGTTTGCAACTTACTGAAGCATCCCGAATGCAAAGAAGTGTTGCAGGCCGGGATGGCTTCCAAGGAAAAAACCATTAGGCGGATCAGCTTTCAGCTCGCAGCTCTAGCTGACCCATCCACGCGCTCTTCAATCATCCGAGCATTGATGACTGACCCGGATGCCGCCGCCCGTTCATGGGCGGTGCGTCATTTTCTGCCCGCTGTGTCACCAAACGAATTGCCGGATGTCGTTGAGGCGATGCTGAAGGACCGTTTCATGCCAGTGCGACGAGACGCACTTTGGGCGGTCGCCACTAAACGGCCAGACATTGCTAAAGATCCGCTTCGTCGTGCTTTGCTCGACAACCACGTGTCGATGCGCGAAGCGGCTCGTCAGTTTCTCGCGGTCGTCGATGTGTCAGATGTGAGTGCGTTTTACGCCAAGGCTGTGGTGCACGGAGCGGATTCTCAGAGATTTGCTTCAATCTGCGGACTCGGGGAAAGCGGCAAACCATCTGACGTAACCTTGTTTTCAGACTATTTGACTTCTCCTCTTCCAAAACTCCGTCGCGCCGCCGTTTATGCAGTCGGCCGTCTGGATGTGGAAGGGAACCTGGCAACTCTGGTTAGATGCCTGTCAGACGCAAAGGCGAGCGTTTCAATGGCGGCACTCAATGCGCTCCTCTCGAAGGCGCGGCAGATTCCGTTGGAGGATTTGGAGCAACTTCTCGCAAGCAAGGCGAACTTCCATGTTCGACGCAATGCACTGACCTTGATTTCGCACACAGACAAATGGCCCAAACTCCCTGCGATTTTGAACGCATGTGCTGATGACGACGCGAAATTGGCGAGCTTGGCGACACGTGCTTTGCACGATTGGTTTTCCACCTACAATAAAAGCTTCTCGGAGCCGACGCGAATTGACCACACAAGAATTCAGGCAGTGCTGGGAAGAATTGAATCGAAATTGCCGCATGGTGCAGCCCGAGAATTGAAAGAATGCCTGAGGATCTATTTCAAATGAGCGTTCCAGCCGACCACAGGTTTTCTTTCGCCCCTTTAGGGCGGGGATGATTTGTTGGATGATTCACCCAGGGCGGCGCGGCCTTTGTCCCGCTTGCCCTGGGCTGATATATGTCGGGCCTTCAGCCCGGCCGAATGCGTGAAGCAAGTTTTGAACGACGTGATTTGAGTTTATTGAACTGAGGAATTATTTATGAGCGACACCAATCCAGCTCAAATCCATGCCACGGGGGAGGCTACCGGTTTCATTCCCGCGCCGGGCAACCAGGGCAAACCCATCACGGTCATCGGCACGAACTCGATTCGCGCCGGGTTCGACGCCACGTGTCTTCAGCAGGCGCTCAATGCCCGCGGCGCACCGGGCGTGACGGATCTCGTGCTCAATCCCGATGCCCACGCGGGCTACGGCGCGCCCGTGGGATGCGTCCTAACCTCGCCCACGCATGTCTATCCCGGCCCGGTCGGTGTGGACATCAAATGCTCGATGAGTTTTCTGCAACTCGACCTGCCGGCGGATCAGGTGGCGGACAAGACGGTCCGCCGCGCGCTCATCAATGCCATTCTCGAACGCACGCCGACCGTCCCGGGCCGCGGCCAGCGATCTGCGCGCAAGGCCCGTAAGGTTGGCGAAGCGCTCGGCGTGAAGGTCGTCACGGACGGCGCCTCGCCGGAGGTGTTGCACGCGCTCGGCATTCCACTGGAGTGGGCCTCGCGTTGTGAAGATGCGGTCCATGTTGGTCACGACGAAACGAACGACGCGCTGGCGCTGCGTCTCGACTGGCTGCGCACCCATCAGTTTTCCAACTTTGTCGAAAAGGTTACCCAGCTTGGTTCGTATGGCGGCGGTAACCATTTCGGCGAATGCGAAGTGGTGCGTGTGCTCGACAACGACCGCGCCCGTGAGGCCGCGGGGGTGTTCGGCCTGCGCGATGGGTGCGTGGGTTTCCTGTCGCACTGCGGCTCGCGCGGTTTTGGTCATACGTTGGCCAGCGGTCAGTTCCGGGCGCTCCAGCAGAAGTTTACCGCGTGGGGCATCCCGCTGCCGGGCCAGGACAAAGAATTGGTTTACGCGCCGCTTGGCACGCCCGAGGCCGACGCGTACCTCGACGACATGGCGCTTGGCGCAAATTTCGCGACGTTAAACCATCTGCTCATCAACGCGCTTGTGCTCGAGGCGTTTCAAGAAATCATTCCCGGCGTGAAAGGGTCGCTGGTGTATTTCATCAGCCACAACATCACGCGCAAAGAATTGCTGCCCGACGGCCACGGCGGATTCAGCGGCGCGGGCTGGGTGCATCGCAAGGGGGCGACGCGTGCCTTTCCGGCGGGCCATCCGTCGCTGAAGAACACACCGTTTGCGGCGACGGGTCACCCGATTCTGTTGCCGGGAAACCCGACCGCGGGCAGTGTCATCATGACGGCCGACGCGGGCGCGGAAAAGAGCGCGTATTCGGTGAACCACGGCGCCGGCCGTTGCATGGGCCGCAAGGCCGCCGACCGCACGCTCGATCAGAAAACCGTGGATGATGAATTTGTGGCGCATGACATCCTCACGAACTGCCGTCTCTATCCGAAGGACGAGGCACCCGCTGCATACAAGGATTTTGATGCAGTGCTCGATTCGGTGAAGATCGCCGGTCTGGCGAGTGAAGTGGCGCGACTCCAGGCGCGTTTCGTCATCAAGGACGCCGATACGAGCCTGCGCGGTGCGGCGTAAAGTCGGGTTAAGATGGAGGATCTGTCATTCAGGCCGCTGCCTCGTTATGCCAACACCTGCTTCACCACCTCGCCGTGCACGTCGGTCAGGAGCACCCAGCCGCCCGAAAGTACGCCGACACAGGCAGGAATTACTGGCTAACGCATTTCGTCCGGGCGGGATTCAACGCGTTTCTTTTTGCTGTTGCGCAATAATTTGGAGGTAGGAGGTGGCCAGGAGGTTGTCCTCCGGTTTAAGGCGGAGCGACCGTTGAAACCACGGTTTGGCGTCGGCGAAATCCCCGGTTTGAGCCCGATGCCAGCCTTGGACGGAGACCTGATAATAACCGTTGGGATCCAACTCATTGGCGCGCTTGAAATAGGGCCCGGCCTCTTTGGCGCGGTCGAGCCAGTCGAGGCACATGCCGTAGCGCAAGGGGTTGTAGGCCTCGAAGGGGTTCAGCTCCATGCCGCGCTTGAACCATTCCATCGCTTTCACGGCCGCCTTTTCGTAGCCGGGATCGCCGGCCCAACTGCGGAAACGAAAAGCCTCGCCCAATTCATAGGTCGTGTTGAAATTCTTGGGGTCCAGGGTGTGGGCCTGTTCTAGCAGGGAGATCTGTTCGCTCAGTGTGATTTTGGGTGCGGCCGCGCGCTCGAGCAAAACAAATTCGTCAAATCGGCGCGTGCCTTGCTGGGCCAGATACCACAGCGCCATCAATCCCAACGCGGTGAGGATCGTTTTTCCGAGGCCGCCGAGCTTAAACCAGCAGCGTTCGCTGGCAAAGCGCCAATGCGCGGTGAGCAGGGCCATCAGGGTGACCGCCACCACGGCGTTGGCGGGGATGTGGAAGTTGAAATCCACCGTGCCATGCAACAGCAGGGCCAAGAGACCCACGCCGGCACCCAGCACGAAAGCGGCGCGATTGCTCTTGCGGCTGGACCGGTCCTGGGCGGTTCGTTGCACGTATTTCCAGCACTGCCAGACCCCCAGATACAGCAACAGCCAGATGGCGAACACCAGCAGGGCACCCGCCGTCCCCCAATCGGCAAGGGTATTCAGGAAATCATTATGCACGCGGTTGGGACGCGCCTGTACCAGGGTGGGACGGTATGCTGGAAAACGATGATCGAAATGCGCCGGGCCAACCCCGGTCCAAAAGTGGTCCTGCCACATTTGAATCGCCGGTTGCCACAGTTGAAACCGGATATCCTCCAGCTTTCCGGCGGCAAAGGAATTCACAATCCTTTGTTTTGAAAATTGGGAAGTGCCGACGAACCAGACTCCGAAGGCGAGCAACACCGCCAGGAACAGGAACGCGGGGATGCGAAACCCCGGCCTGCGAATCAGCAAGGCGAAAAACAGGAGCACGGCCAGTCCGGTGGCAAGCCAGCCGCCGCGTGAAATCGTGACCCCGATGCCCGCCAGGATCACCAGCGAGGCATAGCCCAAAAACACTTTCGCCGTGACCGGGAGCCGTCCGGACAGGGTAAACGCCAGTCCCAGCGGCAGAATCATTTCCAACAAACCTGCCAAGTGATTCGGACAAATGTAAGTGCCGGAACCGCGCCGCGCGTAGATGGCCGGGCGCAGGAAGTGCCAGACGTATTCGGAATTCGTGAGGTATTGATAAACCGCGTAAATTGAAATCGCCACGGCCAGGAAAATCAGCGTGAACGTAATCACCTGCGCGGATTCCGACCGGTTCAGATTGTTGACCACGGCGAAAAACAGGACGGCATAAACTAGAATTTTAATCAGCTCCTCGCGGGCGACGTATTCAATATCCGCCTGGCGGTAGCGGACGATCGCATAGCCGACAAACAAAACGACCGCCCAGCAAATGGGCGGCCAAAGCAACCGTGGGGCCCGGCTCCCCCAAAGGCGGACCAGCCATAGAAAAACCACCCCCAGCGTCAGCGCCTGAATGACCAGGAAATCCTGGGGCCGCACCGCCCCCGTGGCGATCGGGCCAAACACCAAAATCGCCAGCACCAAGCCGAGGATCCCTTTCTCACACCACTCATCCAGCAGCTCGCGGTTCATTGACCTTACGACCAATATTCCCGCGGGTCCGTGATTTTTCCCGTGATCGCGCTCGCTGCGACGGTCGCCGGGGAGGCTAAAAACACCTGCGAATCCTTGTGCCCCATGCGGCCGGGGAAATTCCGGTTCGTGGCGCTGATGCATTTCAACCCCGGCTGGTTCATCCGGCCAAACGTGTCGGTCGGTCCGCCGAGGCACGCCGCGCATCCGGCATTTTCCGTCATCTGCACCCCGGCATCCAGCAGGATCTGCCAGATGGTCTTGTCACCCCAGCGGGCGGACTGCAAATCACGCACGATCTCGGGCGTCGCCGGCACCCCGAAGGTGTCAATCGTCACGCGCCGCCCCCGCAACACATGGGCAAACTCGAGAAAGTCGCTGGTCTTGCCGCCGGTGCAGGAGCCGATGTAGGCCCGGTCGAGCTTCACATCCATGTCCTTCGCCTTCTTGCGCTGGCCCGGATCAGGATGGCACGCCACGGTGGGTTCGAGCTGGCTCAAATCCACCACCATTTCATAAACAAATTTCTCGTGGCGATCGCGCTCGACCGGCTGATACGATTGCTTGGTGCCATTGAGCTTCGTGCGCTGATCCACAAACGCCTCGGTCTTGGCATCAAATTCAAAGATGGCATTCTTGCCGCCCGCCTCGATGGCCATGTTGGCAATGGTCATGCGGTCGTCCATCGAAAGACCCGCCACCCCCGGACCATCAAACTGCAGCGCGCGGTAGGTCGCGCCATCGAAACCAATCTCGCCAATGCAATGCAGGATGATGTCCTTCGCCATCACGCCCGGTGACATTTTGCCTTCCAGACGGAAATGCATCGTCTCCGGAACCTTGATCAGCAGCTTGCCTGTGCCCAGCACAAAGCCGGCGTCCGTATTGCCGATGCCAGTGGCGAATTCGTTGAACGCGCCCGCCATGCAGGTGTGCGAATCGGTGCCAAAAAGAATTTCCCCGGGGCGCGTATGCCCTTTTTGGGGCAGCGCCGTGTGACAAACGCCGGCGTAGTTCGAGCCGTATTGGCGCTTGAGTAAACCCTTCGAGGCATCAAACGCCCAGTGACCGTCGGGATCATCGATCACATCGTAAAAATAGGGCAGCCCCTGCTCCCGCACAAAGTCGCGCAGCAGATCCACGTTGCGGTTGGACTTCGAGTCGGCGGTGAAAATGTAATGGTCGGGGATGATGACGACCTTTTGCTTGTCCCAAACCTTGGCGGTCGGGCCAAACTCGCGCTTGAATACCCCGATGGTGCCCGGCCCGCACACGTCGTGCGTCATGAGCACGTCGGCATTCACCCAGATATTGTCGCCCGCCTGCACGGAAACCTTGCCTGCGGCCCGGGCCAGAATCTTTTCAGTCAACGTCATAAAAGAGGGACAAACTAGCGGACGAACGACGGGGCTGCAACAGCAGAAAATTCGTCCGCCAACCGGATACCCGCGATGGCTGAGCACGTCCTTTTCGGCTCGCCACGCTCGCGGGCTCGCTCTTTAATGTCCACGTGAAATCTCTGCTTTGCTTTTGCCTCGGGCTGGCTTGCCTCGCCACCTCTCTGACCGCCGCCGATCCATTCGATCAAACCCAAGTCCCGATCGAAGCCGATACCCGCGACCCAAAGCTTGCCAAAATTGTTCTGCTCGCCGGCGGCGTCAGCAACAAATCCGGCCAGCACGAGTATTTCGCCGGCTGCGCCTTGATGATGAACTGGCTGGCGCAAACCCCCGGCGTGTGGCCCGTGATGGCGCGCGCGGGTTGGCCAAAGGATGAGGCCATTTTCAAAAATGCCAAAGTGATCGTCTTCTACGGCGACGGCGGCGGCAAACAGCCGTTCGTCCTCGACCCGGCCAAATGGAAGGTGCTGGAAAAAGCGCTGTCGGAAGGCGCCGGCCTCGTGCTGCTGCATCAGGGCGTGGATTTTCCAAAAGGACCGGACCAAAGCATCCTGGATTGGGCGGGCGGCGTGTGGCGCGCGGACATTGGTTGTCGCGGGCATTGGGACATGGAATTCAACCAGTTCCCCAGCCATCCGGTGATGCGCGGGGTGAAGCCGTTCAAGGCAACCGGCGACGGCTGGCTGTACAATCTGCACTTCGCGCCCGATCTGAAAGGCGTCACGCCGCTGCTCGTCGGTGCCGTGCCGGACAAATCACGAACAACCCCCGATGCGAAGCAGCACCCTGGCCGCGATGAAATCATCGCCTGGGCTTACGACCGCCCCGGTGGTGGCCGCAGCTTTAACTTCACTGGCGCGGATTTGCATAAGAACTGGGATATCGAGAGCCACCGACGTTTCGTCGTGAACGGCATTCTTTGGGCCGCGAAAGTGGAAGTGCCGAAAGCCGGCGCGAAAGTGGATTTCACGCCCGCCGATTTGAACCGCAACCTGGATGATAAACGGCCGAAGGCGGAACAAAAACCGGCGGGGAAATAGGCGGGTCAGACCAAAGCGGCTTGGTGCAATTGCCGCAGCGGTATTGGCACAGTTGGAAGCGCCGGGCATCGCTCAGTCCATGGGATGAGGAGTGAAATGGAAGCGGGCTGGAAGAAGGGGATGCATCCGTAAGACTGATCAATAATGGCAACGTCGCAAGCCTTCCACAAATAATCCCTTTTCCCGATTGGTGTTGGGCTTTCCGATGTCATAAAGACGCATAGAGGAGCTTGAGACGGGGCACGGCGGCGGCTTCCGCGAGTCGATCGCGCAGGGATTGGC
>JAYTXL010000050.1:0-2510 GCA_043742955.1 Verrucomicrobiota bacterium
GCCGGTGTCCACGGGCATCAAACGGATCATCGAATTCATCAACGCCACATCCAAGTGCAACCGGCGTAAAATTCTCCACGCGCTGGCACCCGCACCGGCCCCGATGCCGGTCGCTCCCGAAGCCGCTGCCGCAGCGGTGCCGGCGGCCCCGGCGGGAGCACCCGAGGCCGCCGCACCCACGCCGGAACAGTCGGCCGTGATCGGCGACCTGCACTGGCTGATCCATCAGGGACATGTGATTGAATTTGCCAACGGCTTGGTGGAAACCGCCAAGGCACCCTTGCCGCGGCCGGTCAAGCCCGTAAAGACAGCCCCGGAAAAACCCAAGGCCCCTGCCGAAGGTGAGGCTGCTGCGCTCACCCCGGTTGCCGTGGTTGGCCAACCGGTGCCCGCCGCCGCCGTGGAACCCGCCGCGTCGAGCAGCTCTGAGCCGGTGACGGAGGCACTGCCGGTCGCGGTCGCCCCCGAATCCGTCGCTAGCGAACCTTCCGCCGGGGTGTGATCCTGGCCGTAAAATTATTTTCATAAACACCCCCTGAACTTATGCCCATCTCCGCCCCCGACTTAACCCAACGCCCTCCCCGTAGTCCGCGAGTCCGCCTCGGCGGCTTTGCCCTCCTCCCCCGTATGCTCGACAAAGGCCGCGCCACGTTGGCCGGCAAGCACGGCGAGTTCCATTACGATTGTCCGCTCGACGCGCATTTCTTGAAGTTCGCCGGCGTGAGTGCCGCCGCCCTAAAGAAGCAACTCGCGGCTGGAAAAGGCGATGGCGAAATCCTTGCCTGGATCAATAAAAACTCGAAAACCAAACCGTGCCCTATTCAAATCGCCGCGTGGTCGGCGTATCAGGAACAGCGCGGCCCGAGCGACCTTGAATCACGCGAGTATTTCCAGCAATACCACGCCAAAGTGGCGCCCAAGCGGGAAGATGTGGCGACTTGGTTTGAGGTGTTGGACATCGACGACCACGTCACGTTCGGCGGTCAGCCCTGACCGGTTTTTCGGCGGTTCCTTTTGGTTCCTTTTGGTCTTGCGCCGTTTGGTGGTACCACCATTAGCGTTGCCGGTCGCTGCCGAGAATTTCCCGCAACCATGGGTTGTAGCCGCACGCCTTCAGGCTGCGTCCCCGAATTGGCCGTGCGCGTGCCCCGTCCCCCAACACGCCTTGACCCTTGCCCCACCCGCGCACCCGGAAGCGCAACCTGAAGGTTGCGGCTACAGGTTGCGGCTGCAGTCTGGAGTAAAAGGTTGTAGCGACGGGTTGTCGGCGCAGTACACCAAAAAGAGACGATTGACGCTGGAAACAGTGAGTGCAAGACTGCCCGAATGCACCCGAACGATGGCCAATTTGTTCTAAACCGCGCGGCGGTCAGGGAACAAATTCGGATCCATGGGTTTAGTCCGGCAGCCGGCGACACGTTGCGGGTCGGCTCGACCCGCCGAGGATTTCTCCAAACTGGGTTGGCGGGACTGGCGGGACTTTCCCTGCCCGCGTTGTTGAGGCAAAACGCCCTCGCCTCGGCGACCGGGAAGGCGAAGCGCAAGACCAGCGTGATCCTTTTCTGGCTTTCCGGGGGTCCGAGCCACCTTGATATGTGGGATCCCAAGCCGGATGCACCCCGGGAAATCCGCGGTCCCTTTGGCCATATCCGCACCAAAATTCCCGGCGTCCATGTTTGTGAGCATCTGCCGTTGACCGCGCGGATCATGGACAAATTGACCCTGATTCGCTCTGTGGATTGCAGCGCCAGCGATCATACGCCCATCACCATGCAGGCCGGTAATCCGCTGGCGCGCCGCACCAACGACGGAAAAGACGGTGATGGTTATCCCTCCATGGGCTCGGTGGCGGCAAAATTTCATGGCGCCAATGCGCCGGGAGTTCCCGGATTTATAGGCCTGGCAGATTCCTGGGCGGCGGATATGTGGGGGGCGGGTCACATGGGCAGCGCCTACGAACCCGCCAACGGCAAGGAACTGGCGGGCCGATTGGCCTTGGTGCCCGGGCTTTCCGTGGAACGACTGGGCGACCGCCAGACTTTGGCCCGTGAACTCGATCAGTGGCAACGAAAGATCGGGGCCAGCAAGGAGATTGCGGCCGCCGACGCCTACACGCAGCAAGCCTATGACCTTTTGCTTTCAGGCCAGGCCCAGCGTGCTTTCAATTTGAACGAGGAGAAAGCGAACGTGCGCGACGCCTACGGACGCGACAGCATCGGTGAAAAAGCCTTGCTGGCCCGGCGACTGGTCGAGGCCGGAGTTACTTTTGTCACGGTCAGCGGGGCCTGGGGTTATTTCGATCACCACGGCGACCATGTCCAATGGGGTGGTATCGAGAAAGGACTCAAACCGCTTCTGCCGGTCGTGGATCGCACGCTGCATGCCATCGTTACTGATTTAGAAGTCCGCGGATTGCTGGACACCACGCTTATTTTGATGATGGGCGAATTTGGTCGCAGTCCGGTCATCAACAAAGAAGGCGGGCGCGAGCATTGGCAGCGGGTGATGTC
>JAYTXL010000051.1:0-23759 GCA_043742955.1 Verrucomicrobiota bacterium
AACAACAGCGTTTACGCCATGGCTTTCCTGCCCAACGGCCAGATCCTGGCGGGCGGCAACTTTACCACGGTCAATGGCGTCTCCTCGCCGTACCTGGTCTTGTTGAACGACGATGGCACGCGCGACCCAAGTTTCACTTCGCCCTTCGCCTATGTCGCCGGGGCCGTGAATTCCATCCTCCTGTTGCCCGATGGCAGCGCCCTGGTGGCCAATAATTTTTCCGGCACGATGGTGCTGCGCGTGCAGATCTACATGCCCGACCTCGCCTTCCAGAAGCAACCTCTGGCGCAAACGGTGAACCGCACCGGGACCGCCACCTTTACGGCCGTCGCCACTGGCAATTCCACGGTCAGCTATCAGTGGCGCAAAAACGGCGTGAACATCAACAATGCCACGAATGCCTCCCTGACGCTTGTGAATGTGCAGGACAGCGCCGCAGGGAACTACGAAGTGGTCGTCAGCAATTTATCCGGTACGCGCACCAGCGGCACGGCCGCGCTCACCGTGCTCGGCAATGTGCAATTCACGCTCCAACCGGTCAGTCAAACGGTACTGGCCGGAACTTCCTTCACCCTCAGCGCCACCGCGACGGGCGCCACTCCCATCACGTTTCAGTGGCGCCACGCGGGCACGAATATTCCGGGGGCGACCAGCAGCACCTTTACCATCCCCAGCACAGGCACCAACGATGTCGGCACGTATGACGTCGTGGCAGCGAATGCGTTCAGCTCGCTGCCGAGTCTTACCGCATACTTGAGCTTGTTCGCGAACCCGGCCGGCATCGGCGGCACCCCGGGAACCCTCGACACTAACTATTTTCCAGCGATCACCAACAACGGCACCGCCACTGTGCTCAGTGTGGTACTCGATGCGAACGGCAAGGTTTTGCTCACCGGCTTGTTCACCAACTTCGCCGGACAGCCACGAAGTTCCTTCGCCCGGCTCAATGCGGATCTTTCTCTGGACACACCCGCACCGATTTTGGGGACCGACCCGATACCGGCCATCGGTCTGCCCGGCGGCGGATTTGCGCTCGGCGGCTATTTTACGACGGTGAATGGCAACGTGCGCAACGGCCTAGCCTTCTTCGATGTCTCCGGCTCGCCGCTGGCGCAACCCACCCTGAGCAGCTCCGGCTACGTTGACGGCGGCTTCAGCAAGGGGGGCTTCGCGCTGCAAAGCGACGGCAAGGTGGTTTTCGGCGGCTATTTCACCACCGTCAACGGCACGGCGCGCAAAAGCATCGCCCGGGTGAATGCTGATGGTTCGTTGGATGCTGGCTTTGTCCCGGCTACGCTCAATAGCGACGTGACTGCGGTGGCCGTGCAGGGCGACGGCAAAATTCTGGTCGGCGGCTACTTCACCACCGTCAATGGGCTGGGCCAGGCCTATGTCGCCCGGCTCAACACCAACGGCACCTTTGATGCCTCCTTCACCAATACGTTCACTATTAGCACTCCGTATGGGTTCAAGTTCCAATCCGATGGTAAGATCATCCTCTATGGTTTCGGCCTGACCCTGGTCGGCGGCCAGACTCGCTACGGCATCGCCCGGCTGAACACCGATGGCTCACTCGACAACACCTTCAACGCGAACATCGGTGGCGTCACGTACAAAGCAGTTTATGACGTGCTGGTCGAGGCCGATGACCGGCTTGTGATCGTCGGTGCCTTTGATACCGTGGGTGGGGTCGCCCGAAAATGTGTCGCGCGTCTGAATTCCGGTGGTTCACTGGATACCAGCTTCGCACCGGGCGCGGGCGCCGCGCTGTCGGGGAATCCGGTCGTCTATTCCGTGGTGAATCTAGCTAGCGGCGCTTATCTCATCGGTGGGACTTTTACCAGCTACGATGGCGTGGCGCGGCCTGGTTTGGCGCGTTTGAATGGTGTGCCTCAGCCAGCTCCCGCCCGCGCGATTCTGCAGGACCCGCAATCCTTGACCGTGGTTCAGGGGGTCACGGCCAATTTCGCCGTCACGGCCACCGGCACCGCTCCGCTGACTTTCCAGTGGCGTCACGCGGGAACGAATCTGATTGGGGCCACTAACACGTCGCTCTCGATTACCAATTCTCAAGCCGTGGATGTCGGCACTTATGATGCGGTGGTCACGGATGCCACCGGCTCCTCGACGAGCCAGGCCGCAACTTTGAGTGTCCAGTCAGCGCAGATCTTCGCTACCTGGGTGGCCAGCTTTGGGCTCGGCACCGGCCAGGATGCCACCATCAACGATCCGGATACGGACGGCCTGCTTAACGCCGTGGAGTTCGCGCTTGGGACACACCCCTCGCAAGGCGGCGCCGGACAACGACCGGCGGCGCTCGTGAAATCGGTGGCTGGCCTATTCTATCCGGCGGTTCAATTCACCCGCAGCCGATCCGCCACTGGCGTGGTCATCCAAGTTTCAGCCTCAGCGAACGTGGACTTCGGAACGTTGTTACCCCTCTTTGAAACCGCGCAGGATCTGGGCAATGGACTGGACCTGATTACGGTGCGTTCCCAGTCCCCGGTCGGCACCTACCCGTCCTTCTTTTTCCACATCACCGCGGTATTGCCATAACGCCATCAAGACCGCCGACCGAAGGTCCCCGGTTTGACAATCTCCTTAAAATCAGATAATCATACTCCCATGAAGAAAACCACGATCACCGTCACGGAAGCGGCCCGCAACTTTTCCGATTGCGTCCACCGCGCCCATTACCAGGACGTGACGTTCGTGCTGCTCAAGAACGGGGTGCCCTATGCCCGCCTGGTGCCGGACCACGAGAAGGTCTGCACCGGCCGCGATCTGGCGGTGGCGCTGGCGGGCACCGAATTGACATCCACGGAGGCGCAAGCGTGGCGGCGTGATCAGCAAATCGCGCGCCAGACCCTCAAAGCTCCCCGGAACAAATGGCAATAATTCTTGATGCCGATGTGGTCATCCGGGGCGAAAAGGGAACTTTCGACCTCCAAAACTGGGTGGCTACCCGCCCCACAGACGAGTTCGCTGTCGCTGCCATCACCGTTGCGGAGCTTTGGCACGGCGTGGAGCGGGGTGTCGGTGCCCACAAGACGAAGCGCAAGCAGTATCTGGAAACCATCCTCGCCGCACTCCCCGTCATTCCTTATACCGAACAAACGGCACGCGAACATGCGCGCATCTGGGCCGAGTTGGAAAGCGCCGGCACCATGATCGGCTCCTACGATCTGATTGTGGCCGCCACTGCCTTGGAACGCGGGGATCAAGTGGCCACTTTCAATCAACGTCATTTCAACTTGGTGAAGCGTCTGAAAACAGTCGTGCCGAAGTAAAGTCTCCTTGGTCTTGCGACCGTCCCAGCGCCGCTGACCACGTTCCCCTAAGAAGTCGAGGGTTGTGGTCAGCAGCAATTGAAATCTCTGAAATCTCTCCGTTTGTGGTTCTCAATGCCACCGGTTCGAGGCCGACGGCAAAAAGTGGGGTCCCAAGCAGGACCGTATTGTGAATCTCTCTCTGTTTTATCGCATGGTGCGCCGCCCAATATGCCCGTCCAGTGGATTGCTTATTGCACGTTTAGACAAATACCTTGTATATTCGTGCGATGCGTGGCAAGGCCAAAACTGTTTCCGACACGCTCTTTGGGATTGCCGAAGGGCAGCAAGGCTATTTCACCGCCAAGCAGGCGGCTGATGCCGGCTACCAGCTTGGCAGCCAGGCTCACCACGCCAAATCAGGAAATTGGGTGCGTGTCGAGCGGGGCATCTACCGGCTGGCACGATTTCCACAATCAGCCGAAGAGCAACTGGTTATCTACTCCGTCTGGTCACGCAACCGCGCGGGCGAGTCGGAGGGTGTCTATTCGCACCAAACCGCACTCAGCATCCATGAACTCTCGGATGCGAACCCGGCCAAACTCCACATGACCGTTCCCGCCAGGTTTCGACGGAATGCAAAAACACCGAAGATACTGGTGCTGCACCGCGCGAGCCTCGACGGGAAGGACATTGAGCAACGGCAGGGGTTCGCCGTCACTCGCCCACTCTGCACCATCGTTGATCTAGTGTCGGCTGAATCCGTCTCGCGGGACATTGTCGAACAAGCCCTGGCCGAAGCGCGGCAACGCGGACTGATTCCCGTTCGAGAAGTGGCGGAACTGCGACGGCAAGGAAGCCTCCCGAAGTGGTTTGACGATCTGCTCGCGGCAACCGAACGATGAAGCCTCCTCGAAAATATGCTTCCGCCACCGCCTTCCGCGTTGCACTGGAAAGCCGTCTGAAAAAGATGGCGCAAGAAGAAGGTCTCGATCTCCAGCGCGTGCGTCGGCAGGCCGCGTTTGACCGATTACTCTGCCGCCTGTTCGCCGCGCCGGATGCTCCGTGGTTGCTGAAAGGCGGCTACGCAATGGAGTTGCGTCTGAAAACTGCTCGCACCACACGCGACATTGATCTGGCCATGAGGCGGCTCCCAGTGCCGTCGGCTGGCTGGGATGCCAACGCTGGTGAGGTTCTGGAATCATTGCGCGAAACCGGCAGCTTGGACTTGCGGGATTTCTTCACCTATGTTGGCTGAACCTGTGACATAGACAAGCGAGAAGAAAGAGTCCTGCTGGCCACAGGACGCTACATCGGTGAAGGCTTCGACGACGCGCGCCTCGACACGCTTTTCCTTGCCATGCCAATTTCCTGGCGCGGCACGCTGCAACAATACGTGGGCCGCCTCCACCGCCTTCACGACAGCAAACGTGAGGTCATCGTTTACGATTACGTGGACGGCTGCGTGCCGGTCCTGCAGGCAACGTATTCCAAGCGTGTGAGGGGATATGCGGCGGTTGGTTACTCGATCGGGAGCGATTGAAATCTCTGAAATCTCTCCGTTGGTGGTTTTCGACAACGACGGTTTGAGGCCCATGGCAGAAGGTGGGGTGGCCAACGGGATTCGAACCCGCAACATCAAGCTCCACAAGCTTGGACTCTACCATTGAGCTATGGCCACCACCGCGACCGGAACCGTAGAAATCTTTCCGCGCAGCGTCAAGCCCTGCGTGAAAATCATCTGCGGGCTTTACGGAGATTAAATTTCAGCTACATTTGTGGTCATGCCAGTTCTGGATAAAAGTAAACTTTTTGGCGGACTGCTCACGGAGGAGCTCCAGGCCCTCGAACAAACGGCCCAGATCCGGCACTTTTCGGCCGGTCAGAATATTTTCATCGAGGGCGATCCAGGCGATGGCGTTTATGTGATTGCCGAAGGTATGGTGCAGATTTCCGCAGTCGTGCACGAACAGGAACGGCGCGTGCTCTCCCGCGTGGGGCCCGGGGATTATTTTGGCGAAATGGCCGTGTTGGACAATGAGGCCCGCTCCGCCACGGCGACGGCCGAGCAGGATACCCGTGCCTATTTCCTGCCGCGCGACCAGGTGCTAGGCCTGCTGGAGCGATCCCCGAAACTGGCGATCAGCCTGGTGCGGGAATTCAGCCGTCGCATGCGCGAGGTGAACCGCCAATTCATGCAGGAGGTTTTGCAAGCGGAACGATTGACCTTGGTGGGCCGGTTCGCCCGCTCGATTGTGCACGATTTCAAAAATCCGCTCAACATCATTGGACTGGCCTCGGAGCTGGCGAGCACCGAAAATGCCACGCCGGAGATGCGTAAATCAGCCAAGGCTCGGATCCGTCGGCAGGTGGATCGCTTGAGCAATATGATCAGTGAGTTGCTGGAATTCACGCGCGGTGAAAAATCGAACGTGGCGCTGGCCAGCAACGATTACACCGCTTTCGTGAACCAGCTTCTCGATGAACTTCGCCCGGAGGTTCATGCCAAAGCCGTCGTGTTGGAATGTGAGACCGAGCTCCCCGCGATTAAATTGCCGTTCGATCCGCACCGCCTGACGCACGTTTTTTATAATCTCATCCACAACGCGGTGGACGAAATGCCCGACGGGGGACATATCGGGCTCCGGTTTAAAGTCACGGAGCATGACTTGACCACCGAAATCGAGGATACCGGCAAAGGCATCGCGCCGGAAATCGCCAGCCGACTCTTTGAACCTTTTGCCACGCATGGCAAAGCCCAGGGAACCGGCCTCGGGCTTTCCATCTGCAAAAAAATCATTGAGGATCACCGTGGTCAAATCCAGGCGCGGAGCGAGCCGGGCCGCGGTGCCGTGTTCGCCTTTACCCTGCCCCTGGGGCATTGAGCCCGCCGCTCCTGGAGCGCGGCTCGGTGAGCCGCAACAACCTCCAAACCCAAGCAGCGCCATGGATTCATTCCCAAACCCTTGCTCGACGAGAAACGGCGGCGGCTCACAATTCCGCGCTCCGCTGCCCAGGCAAAGGCCGGAGATCGTCGTTGGCGGGAAAGCTTCACCCCTCGAAAATCTTTGGACTTTAAATTCCGCCCATTGAACAATCGCCTCCGCGCTGCATGAATCGAATCCGCCTGCTCCCGGAACAAGTCGCCAACCAAATCGCCGCCGGCGAGGTGGTCGAACGCCCCGCGAGCGTGGTAAAAGAACTGGTCGAAAACTCGCTGGATGCCCAGGCCTCCCGCATCACGGTGGAGATCCAAACCGGCGGCCGCAGCTTGATCCGCGTCACCGACGACGGTTTTGGCATGAGCCGCGATGATGCCCTGCTCTGCCTCGAACGGCATGCCACCAGCAAGATCCGCCGCGCGGAGGATCTTGGGGCGATCAGCACCATGGGCTTCCGGGGCGAAGCCCTGCCGAGCATCGCCAGCGTCAGCCGCTTCATGCTCACCACCCGGGAGCAGGAGGCGACCGCTCCGGACGCCACCCGCATCGTGATCCAGGGGGGCAAAATTCTCGAGGTCAAAGCGGCCGGGGCCGCCTCCGGCACCAGCATCGAGGTGCGACAACTTTTTTTCAACCTGCCCGCTCGCCGCAAATTTCTCCGCAGCGAGGAAACCGAACGCGCCCACATCCAGCATTACCTCACGCTGGCCGCGCTCGCCCATCCCGAAGTCGCTTTCACCTTCACGCAAGACGCCCGCACCGTATGGCAGCTCCCCGCCGTGCGGCCAGAAAAGGGCGGCCGCCTCCAGCTCGATGCCTTGCGCGAACGCCTGCGTGCCATTTATGGGAGCGACCAAAAACTGCTGGCCGTGGAATCCGCCCTGCCCTGGCAGATTCCCGCCTCCGAGGACGAGCCCGGCCCACGCGATTCAACGCTCCGGATCTGGGGATTCATCGGCGCCCCGGGCGTCTCCCGTTCCACCCGGGAGGAACAGCACCTCTTTGTAAACCGGCGCCCGGTGGAGAACCGCGGACTGAACTTCGCCCTCCTGGAAGGCTACCATACGGCACTCATGAAAGGGCGCTATCCCGTCGGCTGCCTGTTTTTAGAAATCGACCCGGCCGAAGTGGACGTGAACATCCACCCCGCCAAACGGGAGGTGAAATTTCACCAGGAAAAGGCCGTGCGTCAATGCGTAGCCCAGGCGGTGCGCGAGACGTTGCTCCGGTTTCATGCGGTCTCCGCCGAGGTGCAACCGAATGTTCAACCTTCAATGGCCAACGCTCAAGGTCGGGAAATTATCCGCAGCCTGGGGGTGGAAAAGAAGATTAACAGACAGCCGGTAAATGAATTTATCGCCCCGCAGCTGCCCCACTTTCCACGGCCCGCAACGCCACCTCCCGATCAACCCACCCGCCCCGTCGAACCGAAGCCGCTGCCCCTGGGATTCTCCGTCTCCCGACCCGTTGAAACCACCCCGCCACCGATCCCGACTGCGCCCATTCCGCTGCTCTCCGTGCCTTTGCGTCTGGTGGGCGTGGTGGGTCGGCTTTACGTGGTATTGGAATCGGATCGCGGTCTGGTGCTGATGGACCAGCACGCGGCGCATGAACGCATATTATTCGAGCAAATGTTGCAACGCATGGAAGAGCCGGGCGCCGCGCCCTCCCAACGGCTATTGCTTCCGGAGACCGTGGAACTGCCGCCCCGCGATGCGCAGTTTTTGCGCGAACAGCTCGCCACCCTCACCCGGCTGGGGGTCGGCCTGAGCGAGTTTGGCGAGCGCACCTTTCTGCTCGATGCCCTGCCCCCGTTTGTAAAGGCCCCCAGCGCTCGTCGATTCGTGCTCGAGTTGGTGGATGAATTGAAAGCCGCCGGAGACTCCGTGAATGCCATGCGCTTGGGAGAACACATGGTGGCCAAGACGGTCTGCCGTCATGCGGTCAAAGCCAACGACCCGCTCGCCGGGCCGGAGCTGGAAAATCTGGTGAATGATTTACGCCGGTGCACCATGCCCTATACCTGCCCGCATGGCCGCCCGACCCTCATCGAAATGAATTTTCGCGAACTCGACCGCAAATTCGGCCGGACACAGTAGTGCCACCGGGACACAAACCTGATCTCTGGATCGTATGGTCCGCTGGAAAAACGGTCACCGGCCCAGCAGCGCGTCCAGCGGTTGGGCGGCCTGCGGAATCGCCGCGCGAAAGTCTTCACCCAATAACGCCGCCACCGTCGCAGCAATCTGGCTTTGCGTCACCGGTCCGGTCTGGCTGCGCTCACCCAGCGCAGGCGTGTCCGGACCCAGCGCCGCCAACCAGATGAATTCCGAACCGGCGGTCTTCTTTCCGTGGTCGCGCCAATCTCTCAACCCACTGCCGCGTCCATGATCGGTGGCGATTAGGAGCGTGGTCTTGCCGCGATATTCCCGCAGCGATTGGGCCGTCTCCCAAAGTTGCTGAAGACAGCGGTCCGTGCGGCGCGCGGATTCCAGGTACAAATGATAACGCCCCTCATGCGCCCACTCATCCGTTTCCCCAAATGCGACGTACAAAAGTCGGGGTTTGTGTGTCTGAAAATAGTCCAGCGCGCCGTGAAAGAGCAAACTGTCAAATATCACCTCATCCCAGTAGGGCGTGCTACCCTCGACGAGCCGATTCAACAAGGCCTGCCGGGGATTCGTTTTCCCCAGCGCCAACGGCTCCCAACCGGCCCGCACATGCACGCCGCTGCGCTCCCGGTTCAGGATGGAGGGAAACACATCCCAGGCCCCGAAAGCGGCGACGCGACCGCGGTAAGCGGGCATATTATTCAACCATTCCAATACGGTGACATTCGGGTTCGGACGCTTGGCGTTGCTGTCGATGCGCGGATCAGGAATGCCCGAAAGCATTTCGTTGTAGCCGGGGTAGGAGAAATTCAATCCATTGCTGACCCTGACCACGCTTCCCTTGTTGGTATTACCCCAGAGCTGGCCCTGCCGGGCAAGGTGGCCCCATAAAAAGGGTAGCAACGCCGCGCGGCGCGCCTCCGGCGACTCACGCCAATAAGCGGTCCAGAGCGCATTCGTATTGGCCACGTTGCCAAATTCCTTGCTGATTAAGGCCGCTTCCGCGCCGCCGAACACTTCCTGCCAGCGCATGCCATCGAGCGTGACGAGAATCACATTGCGCGTCTTGAGCGGCGCGCGCACTTCAGCTCCCGCTGCCACCAATGCCAAAAATCCGAGCCCGAGGAAGCCGAATAGCCGCATGGAATTTCTCATGGGTAAGGTGAATCGTTGGCCTGTGATAGGTGAGATCGGCGAAGTTAGCCAGCCGAAACCACAGCCAAAGCCCCACGCACCGCCGCCACCAGCGCCGCCACCCGCACGGACAATGGAAAATCCGAAGGTGCTTCCAACGTGTAGCTTTGCCGGGTTCTGTTTTGCAGCAACCAGAATGCCTCCGGCCATTGCGGGCGCGAATTGGGATCCAGATCGGGATTAATGAGCCCCCCGCTGGATTCTCGCCCCTCGATGAGCGGGGAAAGATCAATCGGGCACACCGCTGAAACCGAGGCGATCATCGCGCGCGCGCAAGAAGGCCGGCGGTCAGGATTCAATTCATACACATAAAAACCGTGGGCCTCCCAATCTTCATGCAAACAAAACGCCAGCCCGAAGGCGGTCTGGCTTTGCAGCCACGCGATATGGGCCCGAACTTCGGCGGTCTCGAAGTGACGGTAGTCGCGATTCAGGTCATGCCCGTGCCTGTTTTCACGCCGGTTGTGAGGAAAACCGGTGGGATTAAGGCACGGTAACAACTGGATCTCCGCCCGGCTGGGCCAGATGTTTTCGCGCAACAGCTGCCGGGCCGCCAGTGGCCCGGCCGGCTCATCCCCGTGGATGCCGGCCGAAATGTAGATTCTCACCGCTGGCTTCCCCGTCGTGGCGGCTGATCTTGGAGGACGCGCAAACACCGGCAGGGCCAACCCGGGTTCAACCGCAATGGGGTTAGCCAGCCAACCGCACGCGCGCGCCGCCACCGTGCAATCGCTCA
This sequence comes from Verrucomicrobiota bacterium, assembly GCA_043742955.1. Classification (GTDB taxonomy): domain Bacteria; phylum Verrucomicrobiota; class Verrucomicrobiia; order Limisphaerales; family JAYTXL01; genus JAYTXL01. The sequence goes on from JAYTXL010000051.1 coordinate 10,253, forward strand.
GGACTGCGGCGATGTCAATCGTCTCACCGCGGTAGCCATCGTGGTTTTTTCCCAGCCGTTTCACATCATTTCTGCGTGAACGGTGCCCACGCGATTCTTCGGTCCCGCCACTGAGGTCGCTTGAATTGAACTCGATGCGTCAGGATGACGAGCGGCACCAGAAAATCAATCCCGCTTCCCGCAGCGCCACCCGTGCAAAAATTTACTCCGCCGGTTTCATCACCGCTAATTCAGCCTTATATTTGCCCAGGATACTCACCGTGATCGTGCCCGCGCCTTCGCCATCCTTGCGCCCTTGCACCTCGATGGGAAGTTCTTGCTGCGCGGTTATCTTCTCCACCGGCAGCCGGAGCAAAGGCACCTTGTTCTTACCATAAACCACCAGTTCCAGTTCGCCCTTATCGCCCTTTTGCATTCCCAAAAACAGGAGCAGCACTTTGAAATCCTTATCGTCCTTCGACACGGTCACGACGCGCAGCTGGTCGTTTAGAACCACCTTGCCATCCTTGGCCGGGGCGATGGCATGCAGCCATAACTGTCCCAGCGGCGTGGCGCTTTTGCCAATTTTGGCCAGCACCTCTCCGGTCAATTTCTGATCGGGCAATACCAGGATCCGGACCTCCCCTGCCTTGAGGCCGGCGGGTTTATCCAAATCAACCTCCACCTGGAAGGGGGCATCGCCAATCTTCCCGGCGCTTTGGGTGAGAAACCGGGCGCCTTTCTGCGCTTCCTCCAACGAAACTTGTTCTTGGGCGAGGACACCGCAGTTGGCGGCCAGCAGGAAACACAGGATCAGGGCATTTTTCATTTGTTTGGATTGGGGTTGTGGGTTCATGGCAAGGATGACGCTGGGTTTTGGTTTTGGTTACCGACTGCCGGAGTTGCCGTCGGCTGGGGGGCATCAAGCAGCAGGTTCGCGCCCAGCCACTTCAGGTAGGCGGTGGCGCAGGCATCGAGGTTCGCCATGGCGCCGCCGCCGCGCACCGGCGAACACATTTCATACACCGCCACGCCATCAAACCCTCCCGCTCGCAACCCCTTGAAAAACGCGGTGTAATCCACGAAGCCCGTCCCAAACTGTGTCGCCCGCACCCAATCGGGAGTCAGTCGCTCGTAGTTAACCAACTCGGGACGGTAACGGTGGCGGGGTGTCCGTGCGTAATCGGCGTTGGTGGTAATAACGGTGTGAGGTGCGGCCTGGCGCGCCGCTTCATACAGATCTTCGCCCCGCAGTGCGGGCGACCACGCGTCGAAGCCGAGTTTGCAGTTGGGCCGGCCGATTTCAGCGCGCAACTCGAGCAGGCTGGCGGTATCCAAAGCCAGGTCATGATGATTTTGGATGGCGAGCGTAACACCATGACCCGCCGCACGGTCGCACATTTCGCGGAGGGCCACCACCAGCCTTTGCCAATGCGCCTGCGGGTCCTCCCCTTCCTTTTCGTAGGCGGTAAAAACGCGCACCACAGAGGCGCCGAGCTCGGCCGCCAGCCGCGCGAGCGATTCGACGTACGCAATTTGAAACTCGAGGGCCGGCACCTCGGCCGCGGCGCCCGGCACCAGATTCGTGTAGCCCGCCACGACATCGCAGCGAACCCCGGATTCCCGCAAGGTTTGCTGGAGCACGGCCAGCGCCGCCGGCGTGGCGTCCAAGGGCGAGAGATGCGGGCGCTTGCCCATGAGCATGACCGAGGAGTAGCCGAGCTTCCCGGCGTGGGTGATAAACTCAGGCAGCGTCAAAGCCGCCTGCCCCCAGAGGCCGGCATAACTTACGGAGAAAAGACTGGGTTTCATATACCACCTTTCAATTCACGCCACTGGGCCATGCTGAGTGTTTTGACCTTGGTTCCACAAGATTTAATCCGGCAGTTCCCGGCCCTTCGTCTCCGGCCCGAGCCAGATGATGACCGTTCCGACGAGGTAAACCGCAGCCATCACCGTTCCGGCCTTGGCGAAGCTGCCGCCGAAGTATCCAATGAGCGTGGCGGTCTGCAGCCCACCCACTGCGGCGATGATGCGGCCAAAGTTGAACGCAAAGCCCTGGCCGGTCGCGCGCACGGCGGTTGGAAAAAGCTCCGGCAAATAGAGCGGGAAAAAACCGTAGAACGACGCGGTCACGCCACCCGCCACGAAGGCGCAGAAGAGGAAGTAGGAACTGAAGCCCGTGTTGGTCTGGTAAAGCAGCAGCGCACCGCCGATCGAAGCCACGCACAACACCGCATAGGTGATGCGTCGTCCGAATTTTCCCGCCGCCAGGGCCGCGAGCATCGTGCCGGTGATCGCGCCGACCGAGAGCCAGAAGAGCGTCCATTCCTTCGCGTGCTTGGCCGGATCGGGTTCAAGTTCCAGCGCCCAGCGGGGCGCCCATTGCGTCGAACCCCACGTGCCGAGCAGCGCCACCGCCGCGAGGCCCGCGCCGAAGAGCATCAACTTCACGATCTCCGCGCCGCGGCCCGAACGCAGCGAGCCGGCCGCTTCCGCGCGGGTGAGATACTGGCGCACCGGATGCAGGTAGCCAAACAGCGCGAGCCCCAAACCGGCCAGCGTGATGGCGACTGCCGCCAGCGTGCCGACGCCGATGGGCGACCACGCCCAGACGATCCCGAGCGCGGCCAGGCTGCCAATGAGCACGCCCAGCAGGTCCGTCTTCGCCCAGTGGGAAGTCGCGCCGCGTCGTTGCTCGGCCTTCCATTTCTCCGATTCGGGCACCCACAAGAGGATGAAGAAAATCATCAGCGCCGGCAGCGCGCCGCTGATCATCAGCAGGCGCCACGCGGAATTCGACAGCAGCCGGTCCGTCAGCACCTCGGAGAAACCGATTCCCAGCAGCGCACTTTTCGTCGTCGCAATGAAACTGAGCAGCACCATGCTCAACACCGCGACGAGCAGGTAGCCAACATTCGCCGCCGCGCCGATGAGTCCCGCCGTGAGCGCGCGCGATTTGCCCGGCCAGATTTCATTCACCAACGCCACGCCCAGCGACCACTCGCCGCCCATGCCCAGGGAGGCGATGAACCGCAGCGCCGCGACATGCCACGCCTCCGTGGCGAACCCGCACAGCCCGGTGAAAATGGCGTACGTAAAAATGCTCAACGACATTGCGCGCACGCGCCCGATCCGGTCGCCGAGCCACCCGAACAACACACCGCCACTCGCCGCGCCCACCAGGAAGACCGCGATAATCGCGCCGAACCATTTCGCCGCGTCGGTCGGTGGTGAGTCCGGCCCGAGCAGGTCCTTCAACGCCGGCTGGCCGATAAGCGGGAACAGCCCCATCTCGAACCCATCGAAGAGCCAGCCGAGAAACGCGGCGAGCAACGTCATATATTTGGCGCGGTTGGAGGGCAGCGACGGCACCGATGTCTGACTCAGGCGGGTGGGGATCATAACATCGCTGGATTCATTTTATCTCGTGGCTTTGAGGGGCCATTGCTACCGGCAAAGGGGTGGCAGGTCAAATGAAATGGCCTTGCCTGCTAGCGCGGGGCATCGCCCAGATCAGCCCGGAACGTCTCCGCCGCGCACCACACGGAGACGAGGGTGATCGCCGCCATGCCCATCAGGTAGGCGGCCACCGGCCACGGGTCGCCGTCCGCCCACTTCAACAGCGCGGTGGCGATGAGCGGCGCGAGGCCACCGGCGAAGGGCGCGGCGAGCTGGTAGCCGAGCGAAGCGCCGGTGTACCGGACCCGCGTGCCGAACAGCTCGGAGAAAAACGCCGCTTGCGGCCCGTACATCGCCGCGTGCCCGACCAAGCCCACCACAATCGCCAGGGTGATCAGCCGCGGACTGCGCGTGTCCACCAGCCAGAAGAATGGAAACGCGAACAAGGCGAGAAACACCGCCCCGCCGAGATACACCGGACGGCGACCCACGCGATCCGACCAGGCGCCGAAGAACGGGATGGCGATGAGCTGCACCGCCGAACCAACGAGCACGGCGTTGAGCACCGTGCTCTTCGACAGACCGAATTTCGTGGTGACATAGGTCAGCACGAAGACCGTGAAGATATAGAAGTAGGCGTTCTCGGCAAACCGCGCGCCCATTGCGATCGCCACGTTGCGGGGATGCTGCGTGAGGGCGGCGAGGAGCGGGAGCCTGGGCGCGGGTTGCGCCGCCTGCGCCTGGGTGAAGAGCGGGCTTTCAAGGATGCGCAACCGGATGAACATACCCACGCCCAGCAGCAGACCGCCCAGCAGGAACGGCACGCGCCAGCCCCACGCGTGGAAATCTTTCTCCGGCAGCGAAGAGAATAGATTGAAGACTCCATTCGCCAGCAACAATCCCACCGGCACGCCCGCCTGCACCCAACTGGCGTAAAACCCGCGCCGTCCGGCGTGGCCATGCTCGACCGCCATGAGCACCGCGCCACCCCATTCGCCGCCCACGCCAAAGCCTTGGATAAAGCGAAGCAACACCAGCAATACCGGTGCCAGCGGTCCCACCTGTTCATAGGTCGGCAGCAGGCCGATGAGACACGTGGCGACCCCCATGATCATAAGCGTGGTGACGAGCATGGATTTGCGCCCCAGCTGGTCGCCGAAGTGGCCGAAAACCACACCGCCCAAAGGTCGGGCAAAGAAACCCACGGCATACGTGGCAAAGGCAGCCATCGTGCCCGCGCGCAATTCCAGGGTCGGAAAGAAGAGTTGGGGAAATACCAGCGCCGCCGCCGTCCCATACAGAAAGAAGTCATACCATTCAATCGTCGTGCCAATGAAGCTGGCCAGGACAACATTCGTAACCGAGTTCTTCGGCGAGGGCGGCGGTTGCATAGGAACGCGCCTTTGTGCCGGTTTCACACGGCGATGGCAAGGCTCGCGCTCCGGAATTTGATTTGCGCGCGCCGCGCAGGACGTTAGCCTGCACGCCAATCCTAAATTATTTTGCCATGAAAACCGACCGCCGCTCCTTCCTCAAATCCAGCACGCTCACCCTGGGCGCCTTGAGCCTGGTCGCCCCCGCCACGCCGGCCGCCGAAAAAGTGAAATTGCCGGAGGTAAAATCCCCGCTGTTCTCCCAACCAGCCAGGATGCACCTGGGCATGGTCACCTACAACCTGGCCGAGAAGTGGGATGTGCCGACGATCATTCAGAACTGCACCGAGGCAAAGTTCGAAGGCGTCGAGCTGCGGACCGGCCACGCGCACAAAGTCGAGGTGGATTTGTCCAGGGAACAGCGAACCGAAGTCCGGAAACGCTTCGCGGACTCGGCGGTTAAACTGTGGAGTCTGGGCAGCGCGTTTGAGTATCACACTCCCGACGCGGCCAAACTCCGCCAGGACATCGAAGCCACGAAGGCCTATATCTTACTCGCCGAGGACGTGGGAGCCACCGGCGTAAAGGTCCGCCCCAACGGTCTCCCGAAAGAAGTTCCCGTGGAGAAAACGCTGACGCAGATTGGCCAGTCGCTGCGCGAACTGGGTGAGTTTGGTGCACAGCACGGTCAGCAGATCCGGCTGGAGGTCCACGGGCCCGGTACCTCGCTGGTACCGCACATCCGGACCATCCTGGACGCGGCCGCCCACAAAAACGTCGGCCTGTGCTGGAACTCAAACCAGTCCGACCTCTTTGGCGATGGCTGGGATGCCAACTTCAATCTGGTCAAGCGCCAGATTTTTACCGTCCATATGCGGGATCTTTACCTGGAGGAATATCCATTCCGCAAACTTTTGACCGGCCTGAACGAGATCGGTTTCCAAGGCTTCACGCTGGCCGAGATTCCGCCGAGCACCGATCCGATTCGCGTGATGAAGTATTTCCGCTCGCTCTGGCTGGCCTATCAGGGGCTGTTGTAGCGATAACTCGTTTGGACTATTTGGCGGGCGGCGGCGAAGCCCTCCCATCAATCCTGCGCCTCCAGAAGGTGTCGGCTACAACCGGAGGATTATTTCACCGGCGGGCAGAGTGCGCGCCAGCTCGGCGACGGTCTGAGATTGGCCGGGCAAAACAAGCTCCGGCGCAATTTCGGCGAGCGGCACCAGCACGAACCGCCGCCGGTGGGCGCGCGGATGCGGCAGGACAAGAATTTCGGTCGCGCGCATTTCCAATCCGAAAGCGATCAAATCCAAATCGAGCAGCCGGGCTTCATTCCAGACCTTCTTCGGCTGACGGCCGAAGGCGACCTCCAGGGCCTGTAGTTTAAAGAGCAACGATTCCGGTGTCTCGCCCGCGCGCGGCACGAGTCCAACGACCGCGTTGATAAATGCGGGTGAACCCGGCGGACAATCCACGGGCGTGGTCTGCCAGAGGGAGGACTTCAGCAGGGGAGCGATGGAATTTGCCTGCAAACGATCCAGCGCCGCGCGGAAGATTTGGGCTGAATCGCCGAGGTTCGAACCAAGGGCGATAAACGCATGGCACCTGAATTCTGAATTCTGAATTCTAAATTCTGGATTCACTTCAGCCCCAGCACATCCTGCATGTCATAGAGGCCGGGCCGCTGCCGGACAATCCACAACGCGGCGCGCAGGGCCCCATTGGCGAACGTTTCCCGGCTGCTGGCCTTATGCGTCAGCTCAACGCGTTCGCCATTGGCAGCGAAAATAACCGTGTGGTCGCCCACCACGTCGCCGCCGCGCAACGAGTGCATCCCGATTTCGGTGGCCGTGCGCTCGCCCACGATGCCTTCGCGCCCGTGGCGAATGACGTCCTTCAACTGCTGCTGCCGCACCTCTGCCAGAATCTCCGCCAGGGTCGTCGCCGTGCCGCTCGGCGCATCCTTCTTCAGCCGATGATGCATCTCCACCACTTCCAGGTCAAAGTTCGGACCGAGGATTTCCGCCGCCTTGCGGGTCAGCCAGAAGAGCGTGTTGACGCCCGTGGAATAATTTGACGCCCAGACGATGGGAATTTGCGTTTTTAGCTTTAAGATCCGGGCCTTCTCCGCCTCGGTGTGGCCGGTGGTGCCAATGATCAAGGCGTTTTGATGCGCGGCACACAACTCCGCCACCGTGGCCGTGGCATCATGGAAGCTGAAATCGATCACCGCGTCCGCCTTCCCCATCACCGAGCGCAGATCGTCGCCAACGTCCACCTGTCCCACCACCTGCAACTCCGGAAAGCGCGCGGCACAGGCGATGAGTGTCTGGCCCATGCGACCCTTGCAGCCGGTGATAATGACATTGGTCATGGTTAAATAGCTTTGGACTTTTTGACGCGCAGTGGGGGGAAAGGCTAGGTCTTCAGCACCCCGCAGGCCGTGAGGGTCGCTTGCAGCGCCGTCCGGTTCTTCGTGCTCATCGGCACCAGCGGGAGTCGATATTCCTCCTCGATCGCGCCCAGCATCGCCAGTGCCGCCTTGACGGGAATGGGATTGGACTCAATGAACAAATCCTTGAACAACGGAAAATACTTGTGATGCAGCTTCTGGGCAATGGTCACCTTGCCCAGGGTATAAGCCTTAACCATATGGGCCACCTCGCGGGGAATGACGTTGGAGGCCACACTGATAACCCCGTCGGCGCCCACCGCCATGAACGGCAGCGTCAACGAATCGTCTCCGCTCAAGATGCTAAACTTCGGCCCCAGCGCGGCCCGCAACCCACTCACCCGATCCGGATTGCCACCCGCTTCCTTGATCCCCACCACGTTCGGGCTGTCGTGCATCAAACGGTCCACGGTGTCCACGCTGATCTCAATGCCACACCGACCCGGAACGCTGTAGAGCACAATAGGCAGGCGCGTGGCCCGCGCGATGGCGTGAAAATGCTGAAACAACCCTTCCTGTGTGGGTTTGTTGTAATAAGGCGCGACTTGCAAGGAGCCGTCCGCCCCCGCCTCCTCCGCCGCTTTGGTAAGATAAATCGCTTCATTGGTGGAATTCCCCCCCGTGCCCGCCAGCACCTTGAGCTTGCCATGGGCATACTTTACCGCCAGCGCGATCACCCGAATGTGCTCCTCGTAATCAAGGGTCGGCGATTCACCCGTGGTGCCCACCGGCACAATGCCATCCACCCCGCCCCGGATTTGAGACTTGATCAAGCGCTCCAAAGACGGTTCATCGATGACTCCGCCCTTAAAGGGCGTGACGATGGCGGTGTAGGTTCCAGTAAACGTATTCATGTCAAATAGGGGGCTAAAATCAGGGAAAGCGCCGGGTTTGACCAGCCTGAATTTTACCAGCCGTCTCGAAGCGGGACTACGCCCGGTAATTTCACGTGATCAAATTGCGGCCCCCTCAAGAACCGCGACGAACCCGGTTATTCTCCGGACCACCGGGCGCGACACGTGGGACACCGGGGAGGCTGACTTTTGAGCTGCTCCAATTCAGAACGCGTTGCGGCCAGCTCGGCGCGTAATCTTTGCTGTTGATCGATGGTCTGACGGATTTTGGACATCGTTACCGCATTGATGGCAAAACACAAAAACCGAATGCCGGTGTTCCAATAAAGGAAGAAAGGGCGCGAGTAATGCAGATTGGCGTACATGTCTGCCAACAGCCAGGCCACGGCCGAACCAATCGAAAAGAACAAACCCGCCCCCCGCCCCACATACCACGAAGCCAGCGCCACCGGAACCGAGTAAAAGACGAACACACCAAGCTCATAGCCAGTGACAAAATCCAACCAGCCAAGCGCCAGCAGGAGCCCCACACACCCAAAAATCACGAGCCACTCCCGCTTGGTGTAGGCGCTCACAATTCAACCTCCCGCGTAAAAATCTTTCCCTTAGAAAACCAGCACCGGCGACGCATTTCAGTTAATAGGGCAGGCTCGATCTAAAGCAGACAGCCTGACCCCGGCGCCTGTTCAAACAATTGCTGCCGGTCCTGCTCAATCCGTCGACTCCGATCCGCCAACTTGATTTGTTCTGAGATCGCGGCAGCAACCCCTGTCCGGCGGCATAAACATCAGCTCACTTCTTTTTCGGCTTCAGATGCTTGTCAAAATAGGCCAGCATCGCTTGGTCTGATTTCTCCGCATCTGCCCCTTTGAACCCGTGCCCTGCGCCTTCCAAGGTCAGCAGCTCAACCTCCACGCCGCAGAGCCGCAGCCGGTCGCGCATCCACAGGGCCTGCTCATAGGCCACGTATTTGTCTTCCGTGCCATGGATAATGAGGGTGGGCGCGGCGTGCGGGGTCACCCAGGGAAGCGGGCTGGCGATAATATGCTGGTGACGCGCCTGCTCCAGGTTGCCGCCGAGCCACAGGGGCAGAACCTCATGGGCATCCACGCTCTTGCCATACGACTTGGTGAAATCACTCGGGCCATACACATTGACGACGCACATCACGGCGCTGGATTGCTCCGGGTGCCCGCCTGCCCCCTCAAATTCCGGCACCCCCGCCGTCACGCCGAGAAACTGCACGAGATGCCCACCCGCCGAACCGCCCGTCACACCAATCCGTTTCGGATCAAGATTGTATTGGGTCGCGTTCGCGCGCAGCCAGCGCACCGCCGCCTTCACATCATGCACCGCTGCGGGAAATTGATATTTCGGCGCCAGCCGGTAACTCGCTGTGATGGCCACATATCCCTGCTGCGCCAGCTTCAGGCAAAACCCGTTGTAACCCTCCCGGCTCCCCGCGCGAAAGCCGCCGCCATGAATGCACAGCACAGCCGGAAATGGGCCGGTACCATTCTTCGGCCGCGCGATGTTCATCTGCAAATGCTGGCCGTCCGGGTTCGTGTACTCGACGTTCTTCTCGAATACGAGATTCTCCGGCACCGGCAAATCGGCGGCGCGGACAACGGCGGAAAGACTGACAAGGGCGACGAGAAAGAAAATTCGTTTGGTCATGCAAAGAATTCTAGCCCCACTCGGCGAAGTTTGGCAAGCATGCCCACTACCCCTGCCCACTCCTCACTACCCACTACCCGCCAATTCAGAATGCGCCCGGTCTGTCAGCCGCAGCCCGACTTGGCCCCACACACTTCGGGAAGGGTCAGGGCTGATACCGCTGGGCGAGCCCTTTGCAAAGCTGGAGGGCATTGGCATGAATGCGGGGGATGAAAATGTACCGGCCTTTAAGGACCCATTTGCAAGCGCCGGCGACACGCCGCACGCGTGAGTGCCAGCGTGAATACTCAACCGGCGAGGCAGTGCGATAAATCTCCGGGCGCACGCTGGCAAACGACTTCGCCGTCGATTGACCGGGATAAAGCACCGCCTGGAGCGCGTGCAGCAGGAGAATGTAAGGCGTGTACACCCATTCCTTGAGGGGTGCCGTGAGCCGCGCCTGAAAGTGCGAGAGATTAGGATTGTAAACCCACGGGTTGACCTGGCTCAAGCCGGCGAAGTGATAGAAATAAAGCGGTTCACCATCCACGGATAGCTGCCCCGCCGTCTGTGAAAGCCGGTATTGGTCCACATTCCAAGGTGCCACGCCCGCCCCGATTTGCGGAATTACCACCAACCCCCGGTACTGCTGAGGCCAGGGATCAAGGTATTTCTGGTCGGCATTGCGGCCTGCATCCGCCCAGTCATAGCACCATTCAAGGCATTTTTTGCGCCAGCGGGTCAGGCAATCAAACGCCTCTGGATTTCGGCGAAAACTGAGCCAGGAGACATTATAGATGCCGGCGGAGTCGGCGAAATGCCGGTTCACTTCCGAGTAGTGGTGCCCGAGGATGGCGATCGATTTGTCAGCCATCGCGGAGAAGATGGGTTCGGGGTTTGTAAAAAAACAGAGATCGGCGTCCAGATAAGTGACCTGCTCGACCTCGGGCGCGGTGTCGAACACGTGAGCAGGCAGCACCGGGCTGCAGGTAAAGTAATACTCCAACCGGTTCCGGTTGGCCTTCACCTTCAGCAAATCAGGGTTCCGGCGCTCAAATTCCGCCAACGCGATCAACCGTAGCGCCGGGAGACGCAGCGCCGAAAGCAGTTCCCATGTGAAGTCGTCCAGGCACAAAACCCACAGCTGAAACCCCGGGCAATGTTGGCGCAGCGATTCGTAAAGCGCCAGGCCACGAGCCAGAAAATACTGGTCGAAGTAGGTGCAGAAATGGCGGATGACAGCAGGGGCGGGCATTATTCGCAGGCGCGCAATTCCATCGTCACCTGTTGAATTTGATCCAGCTCCAATTGAGGGTAGATGGGCAGGCTGAGAATTTCGCGGCAGGCGGCTTCCGTGTGCGCCAGGCCGCCCGTGCCCGTGTTGATTCGGCCTTGGTATGCGGGCTGTTGATGCACGGCCCACCGATAGTGGACGGCAGCGTGAATCTGCGCGGCCGCCAGACGCTGTTGGACTGCGTCCCGCTGCCGCGTGCGCACCACGAACTGGTGGTAAACCGGAATGGCGCCGGCCGCCACCACGGGACAGACGATCGAACTGCCGCACAGCTGGGAAATGTAGGCGGCGGCGAGTTCGCGCCGACGTTCATTCTCCTTTTCCAAGCTCGCCAGCTTCACGCGCAAGATGGCGCCTTGCAAGTCGTCGAATCGGCTGTTCATGCCCGGTTCCATCGAAAAATTTGGTTCGCGGCAACCATATTGCCGCAAGGAGCGGATTTTTTCCATCACGGAAACATGGTTCGTCACCACGGCACCACTGTCTCCCATGCCGCCGAGATTTTTGGTGGGATAGAAACTGAACACCCCCGCATCACTCACCGTTCCCACTTTGTTTCCGGCCCAGATGGCACCGTGCGCTTGCGCGCAATCCTCCACCACGCGCAAATCATTATCCGCAGCCAGTCGCTGGATGGCGGTCATGTCCGCCGGATGGCCGTAGAGGTGCACCGGGACGATGGCTTTGGGCCGGCGGGCGGCGGCGCCGGGAAGGCCTCGCCAATGGCGGATCGTTTCCGCCAACGCTTCCACCGAAATGGTAAACGTGGCCGGGTCAATATCAATGAACACCGGTACCGCGCCAGCTGCTTCAATCGCGGCCACGGTCGCCACACACGTATGGGAAACCGTAAAAACAATGTCGCCCGCGCCAATGGAGAAGGCCCGCAAAACCAGTTCCAGCCCCTGCGTGGCGGAGCTGACGGCAACGCAGTATTGGGTTCCTGCGTAGTGGGCAAATTCCTGCTCAAAAGCCCGCACTTCCGGCCCCAAAATATAGGAACCGGACGACAAGACCGCTGCCACCGCCTGATCAATCTGCGCTTTATGGGCCAGATAACTCGCCCGGGTCAACCGCGCTCATACATACTTCTCCCAGTGCTGGCGGTAGAAACCCAAAGTGCGCGCCAAAGCCACCGGCAGAGTGGTTTCGTGCTGCCAACCTAGGGCCGTGCGGTATTTCCGGTCATCGGCAAAATAATCGCCGATATCAATCCGCTTGCGCGCCCGGGGAAACCGCTTCAAATGGTACTTCGAGCCCGGAACGATGGCGACCAGCATCGTGGCCAGTTCCGCCAACGTCACCACCCTTTCCCCGCCCAAATTGAACACCTGGCCAATGGCTCCATCATTTCGGGCCGCGAGCATCAGAGCGTTCACGGCATCGTCCACATACGTGAAATCCCGGCGCTGGGTGCCATCACCCCAAACTTCAAACGGAGTTCCGACGAGGACGTGCCGGATCCATTCACCCAAAAAAGTTTGGCGCGCGTCTTTGATGCGCATGCGGGGACCGATGGTATTGGTCAGCCGCAACACCACCGTGTTCATTCCGTAGAGGCGGTGGAAGAGCAGATGGTAGTGCTCGCCTGCGTGCTTGTGAATCCCATTGACATCAATGGGAACCACCGGATGCCGCTCATCCACGGGCAAATAGATCGGCCGGCCATACACCTGTCGGGTGCTGGCGAAAACGATGCGAATGTCCGGATTGTTCGCGCGGCAAACTTCGAGCGCAGCCAGGGGCGCGTGGCAGTTGCTGTGCAAATCTTCAAAAGGCTTCTCAATGGAATCCAAGTGGCTGCTATGCCCGGCCAGATTAAAGAGAAAATCCTTTCCGCGCACCAACTCTTGCAAAGTGCGAAGATCGCGCGCGTCGCCCAGGTTGATGTGCAGCCGGCGCTCAAGTCCGCTGACGTTGAATAAATTCCCGCCGCACTCGGGAACCAGATTGTCCAGCAGGGTGACGTCCGCTCCCAGTTTGACCAAAGCCCGGGCCAGATTCGCCCCGATGAATCCGAGCCCCCCGGTAATCAGCACTTTTTGTTTGTTGAATGAGAGTGGCATGGTTGCGCTCAGACTCCGGTGCTAAAGAGGAAGCCACGAAACTGAACCCGTTCCGGCGCGTCGCGGACTTCCGGCCGGTCCATCATCAAGAATTCGCGTTGAAATATTAAAGTCTGAAGGCCGCCACAATCCAGAAACTCCTGCCGATTGAACACCCAGCCCCGGTATTCCGTGTCGTAGCCGTAGCTCTGCACCCGTTGGACGACGACAAAGCCCGGCGTTTGCAGCACTACGGGCAGACGGGTGATGAACAGATAACGCCTGGTCACCGCCGCCAGTTTTTCCAACAGCCCTTTCCATTCCACCGAATACTGCAACGCGCCGCTGACCAGCACTAAGGACCCGCTCAAAAACAAATACCGATAATTAAAGCTGACTTCTAACATAATCCCTCCTTGGGTGCGTAAGTGCTGCAGCACGCCACTTCTATT
>JAYTXL010000052.1:0-2410 GCA_043742955.1 Verrucomicrobiota bacterium
GGCGCGGCGCGGACGTCCGGCAGGGCGTCCCTATCAGGCCAAAGACAAGTGATGACGAATTGACACCCAAGGCGATGATGGCAATCTGACGGCATGACAAGAACCCAAATCCAACTTCCCGACGACGTGTATGCCCGCGCCCGCAAAGTGTGCGAGGCGCGCGAAATCTCCTTCGCGGAACTCTCCCGGCGTGGCATCGAATACATGCTGAGTGTGTACGCCCCGGCAGCCGTTTCCAAAAAGAAGTGGGCACCGCCCAAACCCCGTCGGCTTGGCTGGATGGGTTTGACCGATGCGGAAATCAAGGAGGAGGCGCAGCTCACCAGCACTGAGGCTGCCTACCTCCGCCGCCGGAAGTAAGGAGACATGCTTTCCCTCGACACCAACCTGCTCCTCCATGCATTCGACGAAGATTCGCCGAACCACGCGGGGGCGCTGGCTTGGCTCACTCCATTGCATGAAGCGGACAACGTGGTCATCTCCGAACTTATCCTAGCTGAATTCTACCGGTTGCTTCGCAACCCTGCCGTCCTGAAAGAACCGCTCACTCCCGAAGAGGCCGTGGAAGTCATCGAGACTTACCGTAGCCATCCGCGCTGGCGGTTGATGGGCTTCCCGGCGGAGAGCCGGTCGGTGCATGACGCCCTGTGGCAGATGGCAAGGCGCAGGGACTTCGCCTACCGCCGCCTCTACGACGCGCGGGCCGCACTGACCATGACCGCCCAAGGCGTGACCGACTTCGCGACGGTCAACGTGAAGGACTACGAAGGGTTCGGGTTCCGGCGGGTCTGGAATCCCATCGCTCCGACCGCCAAGCAGCCATGACCAACTTCGCCAGCGAGATCGTGAACCGCATCACCGTCGAACCAGTGCGCGAGCATTTGGAGCAGGTGCTGTGGGGAAGGTTGGAGGAATTGATTGAGAAGAAGTGACGGCGGGTTTCCAGCGGAAACAATCCAGTCTCGCCATTCCGCGTGACTAGGATAGACCAACTACGTTGTGATTGGCGGGCCACATAGAACTGAAATCGCGCCCTCCCAGCGACCAACTGCCATCAGTTTGTTCGCTGGTGCTGGCGGGTGCTCACTGGGATTTGGTCAGGCAGGCTACGATGTTCGCTTTGCCAGCGATATGGATGCCGACGCCGTGGAATCCTATCGCCGCAACTTTGTGCGGCCGCGGTGCGAGGCGGCCGACATTCGAGACTTGGATGCTGGCACTATTTTGCATCACGCCAAGTTGCGTGTGGGCGAACTCGACATCTTGCTGGGGGGGCCGCCCTGTCAGGGGTTCAGTAGCGCGGGAGTGAAGGCGGGCGATGACCCTCGCAATTCGCTGCTGGGACACTATGTGCGGCTGCTCGAAGACATCCGACCCAAGTGGTTCGTCATGGAGAACGTCGAGGGCTTGCTGACCAACGCTGGCGGCACGCACGTTCGGGACGCGGTGGCGGCTTTTCTGGAGGCGGGTTACTCGGTGAACGTGGAAAAAGTTTACGCGCAGGGCCACGGCGTGCCACAGCGGCGGAAGCGCGTGTTCATTGTCGGCAACCGGTTGGGGCACGATTTCGCTTTCCCCGAGCCGGTCACACGATTTTCGGGAAGCATCTTTAGGAAGAGTGAGGTCACATTTTCGATGGCGGTGAGCGACCTGCCGTCTGCTACGCGCGATGTGGGGCGCGCGCTCGTCTATGGCGCGCCGCCACAGAATGAGCTGCAAGGTTATCTGCGCGGTGAGGCGAAGACCGTGACCGACCACGACACGCCCGCGCTGTCGGACCTTCAACTGGAGCGGGTGCGCAGCTTGCGACCGGGGCAGACCATGAAAGACTTGCCGGAGCATTTGCAGCACGAGTCGTTTCGCCGTCGAGCCTTTCGCCGGGTGATGGATGGCACGCCGGTCGAGCGGCGCGGTGGTGCTCCGCACGGGCTAAAGCGGCTCTTTACCGACGAACCAAGCCTCACAATTACGAGTGCCGCGACGCGGGAGTTTGTTCACCCGACGGAGGACCGGTTGCTCACGCTGCGCGAGTGCGCGCGGTTGCAGACCTTCCCAGATGGCTTCGTATTTGCGGGTAGCGCGGCGAGCCGCATCCAGCAAATCGGCAACGCCATTCCCCCACTGCTGGCGCGGGCTGTCGCCGAGCATATCGCACGAAGGTTTGGCTTCGCCACAACCTACGCTGGCAACGACCAGCCATCACTCCGCTTCTGTCTCACGCGTTCGGAAGGAATGAGTCCGGCGCTCGCCCGGACCGAGTTTGTGCTGACGGAATTAATGGATTCGCGAGAGGAACAACTGGTGCTGCTGGAGCAGCCGAGGAAATAGCCATGCCCGTGCCTGCCACCATCAAGAAGTCGTTCAGTGCCGCGCGCATCCTCGGGAACGGTGACGACCGCATAACGCTTTC
>JAYTXL010000053.1:0-14419 GCA_043742955.1 Verrucomicrobiota bacterium
ATTCGCCGGGTTCTCCTTGCGGCCCAGCACGGAATCAATCATGCCCTGGCGACGGCGCTTGGCGTTGTCTTGTTCCAAGCGACCAATGAAAATCATGATGGTGCCCCCGTTCGGCATCGCCTCGCGCACCAGATCGCCGCAGAGCCAGCCCGCTTTGTAGTTGTCCATCCCAATGTAAACCAGGCGGTCGGCGTTGGGCGCATCGGAATCGTGCGTGATCAATTTCGCGCGCTTGGCGGCCTGGTTGAGCAACTCCGTCTGATTCGCCGGATCAATCGGGCTGACCGCAATGCCGTCCACACCCTTGGTGAGCAGATCTTCAATCATCCGCTTCTGGTCGCTGATGCCCTCGACCGGCATGAGTGTCTGCGCGTCCACGCCCAGCTTTTCCCCGGCTGTTTTCACGCCGGCGGCGGCAATCGTCCAGAACGACGCCACGCCGTTGGAGACAAAGGCGATTTTCAATTTCTTGCCCGGTTTGGTGTCGCCACCCTTGGTGACACCGGCGTCCGGCGCGGGCCCGGAGCCAGGTTTGTCGCAACCACTGAATACAAAAATGGCGAGGGCACCGAACAAAGCGAGGGCGCGAACGGGGTGATTCATATTGTTGAGGTCGGTTCTACTTCATTCGATGCGCTTTTCAAACTCAATAATTGAGGGCGGACCGGGGCGTGCTCCGCAACGGAACCACGCGACTGCCCGGGGAAGGGGCCGGTTAAAATACCGACATCCCGCCGTTCACGTGCAAATTCTGGCCCGTGACAAACGACGACGACTCGCTGGCGAGGAACACCACCGCGCCATCCAGATCGGCGGGTACGCCCCAGCGGTTGGCCGGAATGAGTGCGCGATAACCGTCTTTTTCAGCCTGCGGATCATTGGCGTGGCGTTCCACCGGGATCCAGCCGGGCGAAATCATGTTGACGGTAATCCCGTGCGGCGCGAGTTCGCCCGCCAGGCTGCGATGGAACCCGTTCTGCCCGCCCTTGGCCGCGACGTAGGCGGTGAAGTTCGGCACGCCACGCGCCACGACTTCAGAACCGATATTGATGATGCGGCCCCAGCGCTGCGCCTTCATGTGCGGCAGGCATGAGCGCGACAGCAGAAAGGGACTCTTGATGAAAAAATCCACCATCGATTGGAAAAATGCCCAGTCATATTCCTCAATCGGCTTGTGCGGCTGGTCGCAGGTGGCGTTCAACACCAGGATGTCCACCGGACCCAGCGTGCTGGCGATTTGCTTCGTTAATTTGGCCACGGATTTCTCATCGGTCACGTCCGCGCGAAACAGGCCGCCATGATAACCCTTGGCCTCGAACTCAGTGAAGGTCTGCTCGGCCTTCGCCTTGTTGTTGTAATAATTAAACGCGACCTTCGCCCCAGCCTGGCCGAGCGCGAACGCCATCGCCTTGCCGAGTCCCCGGCTCGCGCCCGTGACGAGCGCGACTCGGCCAGTCAGAGAAAATGGAGAAGTGTAGTTTTGGTTCGTTTGCTTTTTCATAGTTTGAAGCGATGAGTTCCGGGTCTGAAGCCGGGTCATTTGGACCTATTTCGACGTTCAAGGCCATTTGACCAGCTTGGGTTTCCACGCCTTGAATTTTCCAGCGGTGTCCTCCTTCCGCGCCTACCGCAATTCCGGCATCAGGCGGGGATTTTGAGTCGTCAGCCAATCTTCCAAATCGTCGAGGGTATCCACCGACGCCAAAACCTGGATGGAAATCTTTACGGCAATCGGAGCGGCGTTCATGCTGGACACCCTAGCGACAGTTTTGCGCCTTGGCAAGGGCTCGCCCCCTGGGCAGCGATTTCGCAAGTCAGGCGGGGATGTGGTACTGTGTGGCCATGATGAAGATTCGAAAAGCACAGGAACGGGGCCACGCGGAACACGGGTGGCTGGATAGCTATCACACTTTCAGCTTCGCGAACTATTACGACCCGCAGTGGATGGGCTATCGCAGCCTGCGCGTCATCAATGATGATCTGGTGATGCCGGGAATGGGCTTTGGCACGCATCCGCATCGGGACATGGAAATCATCACCTACATCCTCAGCGGCGCGCTCGAGCACAAGGATTCGATGGGCAACGGGCGCGTGATCAAGGTGGGTGACGTGCAATACATGGCGGCTGGCACCGGCGTGCAACACAGCGAATTTAATCCGTCCCCGGAAGAGCCGGTGCATCTGCTGCAAATCTGGATCCAGCCCGATGCCAAGGGCGTGGCGCCGCGCTACGCGGAGAAGTCCTTTGCCAGCGTCGCCACCGGCCGGTTCCACCTCGTCGCGAGCAAGACGGGGCGCGCGGGTTCAATCGCCATTCATCAGAACGCCGATTTGTGGCTGGCGAAGCTCGCGGCGGGGCAATCTGTTTCGCATACCCTCGCCGCTGGCCGCCAGGCGTGGCTGCACGTGGCCGAAGGTGAAATTATTTTGAACGGCAACACCCTGGCCGGCGGTGACGCGGCGGCCGTGGAGGATTCGTCGGAATTGCAACTATCGGCGGACAAACCGGCGCAAGTCCTTTTGTTCGATCTGCCCTGAGTCGCAGTCAATGCCGAAGAAACCGAAGCGAAACCGCAGAGGAACACCGATGCCCGCCGCTCAGAACGCTGAGAGGGAAGGCCGACGATGGGAATGTTTCGATTTAACCGCTCGAAGTTATGACCACCCACACGCAACCGTGCCCGGTGGATGCCGATGTCCGGATTGGCCACGTGCGTTTGAAGTTAGCCCGGCTAATGGCTGGCAACCCTTCAGGTTGGCTTGGATATGCACCTGCAAGAAGCCGCGCGGCGCACCGGTTCCGCCGAAGCTGGCAGCGGCGTGGAGGCGTTACTCGTAACGGAGCGCGTCGATCGGATCCAGCTGCGCCGCTTTACGCGCGGGATAAAAGCCGAAGAAAATACCCACCATGGCGCTAAAGATAAATGCGAGGGCCACGGAATCGGGGGAAATCGACGTGGGCCAGCCAAATTTGGCGGAAACAATGCGCGAGGAACCGACGCCCAGCAGGATTCCCAGGATGCCGCCGATGGAACTCAAGGTGATCGCTTCGATCAGGAATTGCATCAGGATATCCCGGCCGTGGGCCCCGACCGCCATGCGGATGCCGATCTCGCGGGTGCGTTCGGTCACGCTCACCAGCATGATGTTCATGATCCCGATGCCCCCGACCAGGAGCGATACGCTGGCGATTACCGCGAGCAACAGGGTCATGATCTTGTTGGTTGCGGTTGCGGCTTCGGCAATTTCCTGCTGGTTACGCACGGTGAAATCATCGTCCCGGCCGGGCTGGATGCGATGTCTTTGGCGCAACAATTCGGTGATCTGCGTTTGTGTCTGAAGGAGGGCCGCCGCGCTGGAAGCCTGCACGTTGATCGAACGCAGGGTTGTCGCCCCGGAAAAACGCTTCATGGCCGTGGTGTACGGCATGATGACGACATCGTCCTGATCAGTGCCCATGATGGATAGACCTTTGGGGGCCAGGGTGCCCAACACTTTCACGGGCACGTTTTTGATGCGGATAATCTGGCCGACGGGATCCTCCTCGCCGAACAGTTGCTTGGCGGTGGTCTTGCCAATGATGGCCACCTTGGTGGCGCCCCGGACGTCCTGGTCGGTAAACATCGCCCCATCGGTCAGTGGCCATTGGCGCAGGGCCAGATAGTCAGGGCCTTCGCCCAGCATGGAACAATTCCAATTCAGGTTCCCGACGGCGAGTTGGCCGACCGTGCGGATTTCCGGGCTGACCACGCTCACGGTGGTAATTTCCCGTTCGATGGCGGCGACATCATCCACCGTCAAAGTGCCGGCGCTGCCCCAGCCGGTGTTCACGCCACTGCGCGTGGTGCTGCCCGAAAAAATTAGAATCACGTTCTGGCCCAGGCTGGCGATCTGGCCCTCCACCTGCGCCTTGGCCCCGTTGCCGATGGCCACCATGGCGATCACAGCCCCGACGCCAATGATGATGCCGAGCATGGTCAGCACCGTGCGCAGCTTGTTCCGGCGCAGGGCGCGCAGGGCGATCTTGAGGGTGGCAAAAATTCTCATGTCGTAAGCTGAACTGCCTGCTGGGCTTCCCGCAGCTGCCGCAACTCCTCGGTCGCGGAAAGTCGGTTTTCCACCGCCTTGTCGCTCACGACCCGGCCATCGCGCATAATGACGTTGCGCTTGGTATAGCGGGCGATATCGAGTTCATGCGTCACCATGACGATCGTGATCCCCTCGTCGTTGAGCTTCTGAAACACCCCCATGATCTCAATGCTGGTCTGGCTGTCGAGATTGCCGGTGGGCTCGTCCGCGAGCAACAGGGCCGGCTGATTGGCCAGCGCCCGGGCGATGGCGACGCGCTGCTGCTGGCCACCCGAGAGCTGGTTCGGATGATGATCTTCACGGTCGGCCAAACCGACGATCTGCAGGGCGCGTTCGGCCTGCTCGCGTTGCTTGCGCGCGGAGAGTGGACTGCGGCTGTAAAGCATCGGCAACTCGACGTTTTCCACCGCCGACGTGCGCGTCAACAGGTTAAACCCTTGAAAAACGAAACCAATTTTTTGATTACGAATGTCGGCGAGCTCGTTGCGGTTCAGCTCCGACACATCCACGCCGTCCAGCAAATACCGGCCTTCCGTCGGCCCATCCAGACAGCCGACGATGTTCATCATCGTCGATTTTCCGGAACCGCTGGCACCCATGATCGCGACAAATTCGCCCGGCCCGATTTCCAGACTCACCCCGCGCACGGCCTTCACATCAACCTCGCCGGTGTGGTAGGTCTTGTGGACGTTCTCAAGTTTGATGATCGCGTTCATCGCCAGGTAACCCCGCGCTAAAACCGCCGCGGTCCGCCCCCGAAGGGATTCGGAGTCGGGGCCCCCGCCGGAGGGGACGCGGAGAGCACCATGACCGTGCCAGTGATGACCTGATCGCCTTCGTCCAACCCGCTGACGACCTCCGTGAATATGCCATCGCTGATGCCAATTTTGATCTGCTTGGGCTGCGGTTTGGGCGCTTCCCCGGCGGCTAGATTGACTGTGTTGGTCGCCGGCAACACGTAGATGGTGCGCGACGTGGAAATTCCGGCGGGTCGGCCACTCCAACCGCCCATCCCTCCGGCGCCACCACCACCGCCACCACGGCCAGCCCAGGCGGAAGGATCACCGCCCCGGCCACCGGCTCCCCCAGCCCCCGGCCAGTTGCCCCCGCCACTGCCCCCGCCCGGGCCGCCGCCTTTCCAATTACCGCCGCCTTCGCGGCCCGGGGGCGGGGCATAGGCGGTGGCTTGGGCGTTGGTGCCGGGAGCGTTGGTGCTCTTGGCCGCCGGCTTTTTCGCATCCGGGGTTTCCGGCGGGCGAAACCGCAGTGCGGCGTTGGGAATTTTCAAGGCGCTGGGACGCTGGGCGATGACGATCGAAACATTGGCCGTCATGCCTGGCTTCAGTTTTAATTCGCTGTTGTTGACTTCGATGACCGTGTCGTACGTCACCACGTTCTGCACCGTGATGGCGGCGTTGCGGACTTCCCTCACCTTGCCGGCGAAGGGCAGCCCTGGAAAGGCGTCCACGGTGAAGGACACTTCCTGACCATCTTTAATGCCGCCGATATCGGCCTCGGAGACATTGGAATCGATCTGCATTTTTGTCAGGTCATTGGCGATCAGGAAAAGCTGCGGCGCGCTCATGCTCGCCGCGACCGTTTGGCCGACATCCACGAGGCGCGAAATCACGATGCCGTCGATTGGCGCCACAATCGTGCAACGGGCCAGATCCACGCTGGCGCGCTCCAAATTGGCCTGGTTGATTTTAACACTGGCTTCGGCCTGGTGCAGGTCCGCGACGGATTTGTCCACCTCGGACTGCGCAATCAGGGTGTTGGCACTCAACGCCTGCGCCCGCTTGGCGTTGATTTGGGCGAGTTCCAGTCCGGCCTGGGCGTTGGCCAGATTTCCCTCCGCCTGGAGGACGTTGGCCCGGTAGGTTCCCGGGTCCAGTTTGGCGATTACCTGACCTTTCTTCACAATGGAATTGTAGTCGGCGAACAACTCCATGATATTACCCGAAATCTGGCTTCCCACTTGCACGTTTAGCACGGGGTTGAGCTGGCCGGTCGCGGTTACCGCCTGCCGTAACTCCCCACGGGCGATCACGGCCGCCTGGTAAGTGGGGGCATCGTTTTTGGGCTGCTTCCAATACTTGTAACCGTAGAAACCGCCCCCTCCCAGCAAGGCCAGGATGAACAGCCATTTAAACCAGCTAACTCCGTTTTTCTTTGCCATAATAGTTCAAAAACATCCGCGTCCCACCGGTGAACACCGGTTCCGAGGGAAAGTTTGTCCCCTTCGCCCCATCGTTAGTCAGCCCTGAAACGTGACTGAACCCGCCGTTGACAACGCCTGCCATTACGCTACGGTTGCGCGCTCTGAAACTGAAATATACCTGATCTATGCCGAATACCAAGTCCGCCCAACGCCGCATGCGCGGCAGCGTCCGTAAACAAACCGCCAACCAAAGCATCAAGTCCCGCTTGAAGACTTTGGAACGGCATTATGCCGACGCCTTAAAAGCGTCCAAAAAAGACGAGGCTGTCGTGGCGCTGAAGGCGGTCAGTTCTGCTTTCGACAAGGCGGCCAAGACCGGGGCCGTACACAAGACCACGGCCAACCGCAAGAAGTCCCGGCTGACCCTGGCACTCAACCGCCTCAAGTAGGGTAAGCTCGTCGCTCTCAGCGTGCGTCGGCAATCAGTTTCATCACCTGCTCGGCCGGAGTCGGGGTGAGAATGTATTTGTCGTGGCCTTCCACATCCGTGGCCAAATCAATCCGCGTAATATTTGAATCCTGTTCCACCGTCGCGATGTGGCCAACATTAATATAGACCACGTGCTCGGTGTCGTCGGTGATTTTGATGAACGGCATAGGTTTTCTCCTGCGGTTAGCCAGCCCTTTTGTTTCTAAAACCAGCCTCGTCGAAATGGTCGGAGCGACAGGATTTGAACCTGCGGCGTCTTGGCCCCAAACCAAGTGCTCTACCAGGCTGAGCTACGCTCCGCGCCACTGCATTCACATCATCCATGTAATCGCCGGTAAGTGCAACGACATTCTCGCCCGCGCAATTCGCTTCCCATTATTTTTCACTCTGCTAAGGTGGGCTATATGCCTTTTAGCAAACTGGGTCTTTCAGCGGCGCAGTTGGATGGTGTCAAAGCGATGGGTTACGTCGAACCCACACCCATTCAACTCCGCGCCATCCCCCTCATCCTCGCCGGACAGGACGTCATCGGCAGCGCCCAGACTGGCACCGGAAAGACCGCCGCGTTCGCCCTGCCCATCCTGACGAAACTCGGCCAGCACAGCCACGCCACGCGCGTGCTTATTCTGGAACCGACCCGCGAACTCGCCGCCCAGGTTGAAACCGCCCTCCGCGATTTTGCCCGCTTCACCAATATCCGCGTCGCCGTGGTGTACGGCGGCGTCGGCTACGGCAAACAGATGGACGCGCTCCGCAATGGCGTGGACATCATCGTCGCCACGCCGGGCCGCCTGCTGGATCACTTGGAGCGCGGCACCTGCAAGCTCGATCAGGTGCAATATGTGGTACTCGACGAAGCCGACCGCATGCTCGACATGGGCTTCCTCCCCGACGTCCGGCGCATCCTGGACAAATGCCCGCGCGAACGGCACACCTCACTTTTCTCCGCCACGATTCCGCCGCAGATCGAAACCCTCATCAAGTGGGCGATGAAAGATCCGCAGACCATCGAGATCGGCGCGCGCCGTTCGCCGGCGGAAACCATCAAGCACGTCCTCTACCCCGTGGCGGAGGATCAGAAATCTGATTTGCTGCGCGCCTTGCTGGAAGAGGTGAAGTACGATTCGGTCATTGTTTTTTGCCGCACCAAACATCGGGCTGATCGGATTGGCAGCCTGCTGCAAAAGAACCAGCACGCCGTGGCCACCCTGCATTCCAACCGCACGCAACGCGAGCGCGAGCAGGCTCTCGAGGGCTTCCGCAATGGTCGTTACGAAGTGCTGGTCGCCACGGACATTGCCGCGCGCGGACTGGACATCGCGAATGTCAGCCACGTGATCAACTACGACGTGCCGCAGCACCCGGAGGATTACGTCCACCGCATCGGGCGCACGGGCCGCGCGGAGCACGCGGGGGATGCCTTCACGTTGATGGTGGCTGAGGATTCCCAGCATGTGCACGCCATCGAGCGGTTCATTGGGCGCAAGATCGAACGGATCAAGCTGGAGAGTTTCAACTACAAGTACACCGCCATTTTCGAGGAGGGCAAACCCGGCGCGCCCGCGCCGCACGAGCGTAAAATGCGGGGCGTGCGCCTGAGCGGTGGTTACTACTTCGGACCATCGAAACGGCGGCGTTAACGGCGCCGAAGCGCTGCCCGGCGAGAACCGGAGCGCTCCACGGCGAGTGGGGGAATCGAAATCATCAACATTTCTTGTTCCGCCTGCGGGGGCTCGGCCCGACCAGGTCAGCGTGGTGGGCAGAGTTAAAGCGGCTGCTGGCGTGGCCGGGCGGCGGCGCCTACAAAATTGAAAGCGGTCAACAAAAAGCCGGTCTGGTCGATCAGCCACCATCAGATTTAGGCGTATCCGCCGGTCGTTTTCAAAAATCGGCGGATGCAATTTTCGCTCGACAAGAATCATCGCATCTGGAATACCAAGGATTAAACCGGCAGACGGATTATGAAACGACAACCATCGGCCTTCACCCTGATCGAGGTGCTATTTATGACGGCGGTGCTGGCCATTACGATTGCGGTGGTCCTCCCCAGGCTCTCCCACTCCACTGAGGAGGCGGAAGCCAAGACCTGTATCGCCAATCTCACCGCCATTAGTGCCGCCAAACAACAGTGGGCCCTGGATTTCAAAAAGCCACCGACCGTCGCACCCAACAAGAGCGACATCTATGGGGCCAATCTCTACATCAAGGCCGAACCAGCCTGTGGCGGTGGCGGCGTTTACAGCTTTCAAGCCATCAGTCAGAGACCGCAATGCACCATTTCCGGACACACCTTGTAGGACGTTGAGCGGGTTGATTTTGAACGGCTTTTCGAATCGCGGGCTGGGTGCGCCTCGCCAACCCGTCGGCGGACGGTGGGGATGGAATTTTCCAGGCCAACCCGGGCTTGGGCCTTGGTGCGTGGTTTCGTAAATGGATGAATGAACTACCCGCGAGGTCGCCACGCCGTCTTTTATGAACCGGCTTGTCCAGCTTTCCTCGCGGGCGCGGGACACTCTATTTCTCCTTGCCTGCCTGCTCCACACGGCGGGCGCCGCCGAACCGGAGCGGACTTACCTCAACCGCCTCACACCGATCCGCAACCCCAAGCCGCTCCTCGCGGATTATCCCGAGTTCGTCGAACCCGTCCGGGAGCCGTCCCGCTTCGAAGCGCCCGTGTTGGTGGCGGATCCGGATGCGGATTTACAGGTGCAGGCGTGGCGGTATTCCTACAACGCCCGCGGCATCATTGAAATGCCCAACCGCCTGCGTGCTGCGGACACTGCCATCATCATGGTGCATCCGTGGGGCATCGACGATGGCCAGGGCTGGAAAACCCCGGAGCCGGCCGGAGTCTGTGATTTTTGCACGCCGGAGAAAAACCATCTCGCCGCCCGCCACACCCGCGAGGTGA
Organism: Verrucomicrobiota bacterium; assembly: GCA_043742955.1. Classification (GTDB taxonomy): domain Bacteria; phylum Verrucomicrobiota; class Verrucomicrobiia; order Limisphaerales; family JAYTXL01; genus JAYTXL01. The sequence continues at coordinate 9,652 of JAYTXL010000053.1, forward strand.
TCAACCCGTTCCTGAAATCACTTCGCGGCAAGGTTTCGCTGGTGATGTACAGCCTGCCGGGCAACGAAGACCCGATTCGCAAAAAACTATACCGTTCCTTCAGTGGCAAACCATCGGCAACCGAGCGGCGCGCGGGTGCGGCGGAGCTGAAAACGAAGCTGGCCGCATTTTCATACAGGGGTGAACCCTTGCCCGCCACCTTGAAGTTGTCGTCGGAGCGGCCGGTCATTGACTATTTTAAACAATTCCCGGGCTTGGACGCCGGTCCGAAATTCAACAACGCCGGCTTTTGGGATCTACCGATTCCCGTGACGCGCGACATTGATGTCCATCCGGATGATGTGCTGATCTACGACGCGCCGGGATACGCGCCGCTGAAACAATTCCTGCTGCAAAACCATATCCGGCACATCTTGCTGGTGGGTTACGCCACCGACATGTGTTTTTGCCGGACGACGGCCGGCTATGAGAATCTCGCGCAGGATTTTAATGTGTTTCTGGTCGGCGACGCCACCCTGGCCACGTTCCCGGCGAACGCCAGCCCGCGCCTGGCGACCAACGCCCATATTTCATTTGCGGCCCTCAACCATTTGATTACGCAGATTTCCTGGATTCGGTATCAACCGGCGACCCGGTCGAAATGAATCGATTGCCCCACCCACTTTCCCGCCGCGATTTCCTGGCCGCTTCCGCTTTTGCTTTCGCAGGCCGCGGTTGGTTGCTTCCGGCCAGCCGGGCGGCTCACGCCTCCCAGCCAGCCCCAGCCCTCGCCCAGCGGGCGCTCATCGCCATCTCCCTGGATTTGGAAATGGCGGCGAATTTCCCCCGCTGGGAGGACACGCACTGGAATTATGAGAAGGGAAACCTCAACGCCGAGACGAAGAATTACGCGGTCGAAGCCGCCCGCCGGATCAAAGCGCACGGTGGGCTGGCGCACTTTTTCGTCGTGGGCCGCGTGTTTGAGCAGGAGAACGTGGATTGGTTGAAGGAACTGGTGCGCGCCGGCCACGCCCTTGGCAATCACACCTACGACCACGTCAATGTGAAGGCGGCCAAACCCACGGAGCTCCAATTCCGCTTTCAACGCGCGCCGTGGCTCATTGAAGGCCGGAGTGTGCCGGAAGTCTTGCGCGAAAATATCCGGCTTGCCACCACGACGATGCAGCAGCGCCTCGGTATCGCTCCGGCGGGCTTCCGCACGCCGGGCGGTTTTTCCGATGGCCTGGCCACGCGCCCGGATTTGCAAACCATGCTGCTGGATCTGGGCTTTCGATGGATCAGCAGCAAATATCCAGCGCATCCGAATAGCACGCCGGGCCAGGTGCCGACGCCGGAGGTTTTCGATGGCATTGTGCAGGCACAAAAGGCCGCGCAGCCGTTCGTCTATCCCAGCGGGTTGATTGAAATTCCGATGAGTCCGATCAGCGACATCGGCGCCTTTCGCAACGGGCGCTGGAAGCTGGAATATTTTCTGGAAGCCATCCGCCGATCGGTGACGTGGGCGATTGAAAACCGGGCGGTGTTTGATTTTCTGGCCCACCCCGCCTGTCTGTCGGCGATGGATCCGGATTTTCGCACCCTCGATCTGATCTGCGACCTGGTGAAACAGGCTGGCAACCAAGCCGCTCTCGTGGATTTGGAAACCATCGCGCGCCGCGTCAAACCGCCCTAAACTGTGCCCGGAACCCCAGAATCATCGAGGAGCTGAGGAAAGGCGGAGTAAAAATGGTGCGCGGTGCAGGGTTCGAACCTGCGACCCCTACCGTGTCAAGGTAATGCTCTACCACTGAGCTAACCGCGCACAACTAATTGATTCCGAACTGGAAGCGAATGAATCGCTCCTGAGTAAAAAGTCGACTTGGGACCCGAATTTGGGACCTGCAACCAGGCGGTTTTGCGCTCGCGATTGGTCTGACTCAATCAAAGCACGAACCCTCGGCACCAGCCCACGGGCCAGTTTTTCACCAAGTCGGTGACCACCTGTATCGACTCGAATCATCATCCGGACATTACACATTGCTGAAACGGGCGGGCAAGCAGTTTCGTAACCCTCGCAAAACCAGCGTCCGCCAACAGGTCAGGTGTTAACGAGGCGAACCAAAGGCCACGATCAAGCTAGGTTCCTGCGCGGGGCGGTCGCGGTCCGAACACGAAACCGGGTTGGCAATTCGCCGCTGGGCGCCGAATATTTCCGTGCTCTCTCCGCCCGGCGATGATTCGGAGACTGCCCTCCTCCAGCCAAAAAGGTCGAACCCGAAGATGGAATGCGGCAGCGCCCGGCAAGCTTCTACCAGGCCCGCTGATGATCGGAGTTGTCCTATTTTGCCCTGCGGGCAAGGCAAAATAGGGTCCAAAATATTTCTTGATTAATGGCGATAAATACGTAAGTTACGCAGCGTTTAGGATCTAATATTTTAAAATTTTAAAAGCCAAATGTCATTTTTGTCGGAAGAGTTGTCTCCCATCCTTATGAAAAAATCCCTACTGCCTACCACCCCATCCCGGTCGTTCCTTGGGCGTTGCCTTGTCTCCAGTGTGCGTTCGCTCTGCCTGCTGGCGGTGCTGCTGCAATTGCCTTTGGCGACCTCGCTGAAGGCGGCCAACTTCGCGCCGACACTGACGCCAATCGCGAGCTATACGATCAACGAAGATGCGGGCGTGCAGGTGCCGGGAATCGGGGGCATCACTGCCGGCCAAGCCAGCGAGAGCGCCCAGACGCTGACGATTGTGGCGACGTCGAGCAATACGGGACTGATCCCCAATCCGACGGTGAACTATAAGCAAGGTGATACGAGCGGTTTCTTGGTCTTCACACCGGTGGCCAACGCGAACGGCGTGGCCACGATCACGGTAACGATCACCGACAGCGGCCTCAACGGGGGTACTGATACGAACTTTGTGACGCGCACCTTCACGGTGACGGTGAACCCGGTGAACGACGTGCCGACGCTGAATCAGCCCAGCAATCCGGCGGTCATTTTGAGCAGCGCCACCCCCAGCTTGCAGACGGTGAACCTGACGGGGATCGGCATGGGCGCGGGTGACACCGGCCAGACGCTGACGTTCACAGTCACGTCGAGCAACCCGGCGTTGATCCCGACCCCAGCGGTCAGCTATACGCAAGGCAATACGACGGGGACTTTGACCTACACGCCGGCGGCCAACCTGCATGGCGTGTCGGTGATTACGGTGACGGTGACGGATGACGGGCAGTCCGCCACCGCGCCCAGCACCACGCTGACGAACGACTTCAAAAGTTTTAGCCAGAGCTTCACGGTGACGGTGGACGGCGTCAACGCCGCCCCGACGCTGACGGCAATTCCCAACATGACGATCCTTGAGAGTGCCGGCCTTCAGACGGTGCTTTTGACGGGTATTGATATGGGTACGTTTGACACCGGCCAGACAATGGTCGTTTCGGCGGACTCGAGCATCCCGGGGTTGATCCCGTATCCGACAAAGAACTACACGAGTCCAGCCACGACGGGCAGTTTGACGTTTACGCCGGTGCCCGGTCAGTTCGGCACGGCGACGATCACGGTGGTCATTAGCGACAACGGGGGCACAGCCAACGGCGGCGTGGACCGGGTGACGCGCACCTTCACGGTGACGGTGACCCCGGTGAACGATCCGCCGACATTGAACGCGATCAGCGACCAGACGATTGGCCGGAATACGGGCGTGCATTCATTGGGGTTGGCGGGCATCACCTCCGGCGCGCCCAATGAGTCCCAGACTTTGGTGTTCACGGCGACGTCGAGCAATACGGGAGTGATTCCCACTCCGACTGTGAGCTATCTCGCTGGCGGCGCGACGGCAACTTTGAGTTTTGCACCGGTGGCCAACATGATCGGCACGTCGACGATCACAGTGACATTGACAGACAATGGTCAGTCGGGCAGCCCGTTGACGAACGACTTCAAGAGCATTAGCCAAACCTTCACGGTGACGGTCCTTATCCTCAACTCCGCACCGACGCTGGATGCGATCAATAACGCGACGATCGGGAAAAACGCCGCCCTGCAGACCGTGAACCTGACGGGGATCGGCATCGGGCCCGGAGATGTCGGGCAGTCCCTGACGATTACGTCGACGTCGAGCAACCCAGGGTTGATCCCCGACCCGACGGTGACCTATACGAGCGCCAATACGAATGGAAGCTTGACCTACACACCGGTGACCAACGCGACCGGCACGGCGGTGATCACGGTGATCGTGACGGATGACGGGGCCACCGGGGGCCTCAATGTGAACGCGGTGACGAACACCTTCACAGTGACGGTGGTGACGGTGAACGTGGCACCGACGCTGGCCAGCCTCAGCGACGCGACGATTCTCGAGGATGCCGGCACGCAGACCGTGCCCTTGACGGGGATCGGCATCGGCGTGGGTGACAACAACCAGACGCTGAGCATTACGTCGTCGTCGAGCAACACGGCGTTGATCCCGACGCCGACGGTGACCTATTCCAGTCCGGCGGCGACGGGGACCTTGAGTTACGCGCCGGTGTTGAACGCGAGTGGGACGGCGATAATCAAAGTGATTGTGACGGACAGCGGAGGCACGGTTAGTGGGGGAGTTAACGCGGTGACGAACACCTTCACGGTGACGGTGACGCCGGTGAATGACCAGCCGACTTTGAACGCGCCGGTCAACCTGATCCTCAACCAGAATGCGGGCGTGCAGGTGCCAGGTCTGGGAGGCATCACCGCTGGCGCGCCCAACGAGAGTGCCCAGACATTGACCTTCACGGTAACGTCGAGCAATA
>JAYTXL010000054.1:0-3582 GCA_043742955.1 Verrucomicrobiota bacterium
ATATTCTGTCATCTCATTTGTTTTTTGGCTCCTATAAAAACCATGAAAACTCACAAAATTCGCGATTTTGGGCCGAATCCTGTGGGATGGCTGTGAAAACAGTTCGCAAGTTCGCGCCGACTACGGCCTGAAATCAGCAACCCGGACCATGGGACGCGTGGAAAGCAACCACACCGCGCGAGCCGGGAGCTGCACCGGGATGAATGGCTTGGTCTGCCCAATCATATATTGTCGGATTCTAGCAACCGCTTGAGGGTCTCCATGGCGGTGATGGTTTGGTTGGGTAATTGTCGCCGGATGAGCGGGGATAAGAGTTTCGCCAGAAAGGTTTTCGGCGTAATCCCAATCGTGTGCGTCAATCGACTGCCCGACGACTCCTGCTGGATCTGGAAGCCGATGGTGACTTCCATCATCTTGTCCCAATAATGGAATACCAACTTCTGATTCGGCATTCGAGCCGTGATCTCGCCATCCATGACGCCGGATTGTCCGCCTTCCCGGAAGGAGTATCGGAGCTTGGTGCCGATGGTGTTCTGTCCCGGGGTAAGCTTCTCAAGGCCAGTGCAGCGGGCGAGCCACTTTGGGGTTTTGGCAACATCGTCAAGCACGGCGAACACCCGCTCCGGCTTCCGGGCAACGGCGATAGTATGTTCAAACTCGATTGGCATATTGTTGTTTGGTTAGCTGGTTGGAAGGCGCGCAAATACGGTGGCAGACTATTCAGTCTGGCAGTTGGAAAAAGTGAATTCAGTATCTGCTCCCGAGTAAGTATGGGTTGCGATGCGTGAGCGGCACCAAACTGCCGGCTGTGGTGTTCACGCACCGGACGACCAGTAATGACCGACGAACGGACGTCATGAACACTTGTCTACTCCTTGACCTGAAACGTGTCGAGTCGCAAGACCAAGCCGCTGTCACCAACTTCCGCGGTCGGACCGTTCCTTCGGCGGTTGGCCCGGCGCTGCCCCCGCCGGTCAATCCACGATCTCCGCCCGGTTGCATGCCGCTGCACATCGTAAAAATCCTTGGGTATATAATTCTCACGCAACTCGCAATCCGTGATCAATGGATCCCAGCGGCGGCCAAGCCAGCCGGCAAAGGGTCCCGGCCGCGTGATCTTCTGACCCCATCCCGGATAACACGGCATCCAGACGCTGGCAGGCATGGTGCGGCGTTCGTGGCGCGCCAGATACTCGATGACACTGTTCATGCTCGGCGCCTGCGTCGATAAAGTGGGCACCAGCGATTCGAGTTTGTCCGGCGGCGCGCCAGTCATGGTGTACAGCAGGCCGGCGCTGTGATCATTCATGTCATGCGTCGCCGAACGAATGAGCGTGGAACGATGCATCCACTTCGCCATGCGCGGCAAATGCTCGCAGAAATGCACGCCCGGCACGGACGTGGGGATCGAGCCGAATTCGCCGCGAAATTCGAGCGGCGCATTGGGTTTGGGATCAAAGGTCTCCTGCACCGCCGGCCCGCCAAAGAGGTAGAGGAGGATGACCGACTTCGCCTTGCCGCGCGCGGGGGCGCCGTCCCGGGCCTGTTCTGCACGTAACAAATCCTCCAGCGACAGCCCCAGCAGGGACAGCCCGCCCACGCGCAACATCTCGCGACGGGAAAAACCATCGCACACCTGCTTTGCTGTTCCGAGGACACGAATCATTTTGAACGAAAGCCCGGCGACGACTGCCTGGGCGGCACAGCGCCGGGATTGGTAGAAAACTAACTCCGGCAGAGCGCACGCGTCAACCAGAAGGTCGCGCAGAAGGTCGCACAAAGGGATCCGCCGAGCGCATCTCAATTCCGTGCAGGGGTGATCCAGATTTGGGCAAGCGGGAGGCTTGCCAGCCATAGAGCCAGTTTGAAAACTCCGAGGGGTACTGCGGCGAGGGATTTTGGATTTGGCCAAGGCGGCAATGGAGGAGCATCCCCGCAGCGGGCTGTAACGACGGAGCCAACACCGGACACGGACAAAAGAACCGTCGCCCGGCTTGTCCGCCGTAGCTTTAGCGAAGGTGGGAGGGTTTTCGCGGATCAGGCCGGCTGGCTTCGTTGCTCCTCAGTCATCCGAAGCAGGTTGGCATAGCCACAAATACCGCCGCAATCCTCTGGCGGACAGGCGTCCGCACCGCCTAGACAAACCGAGGGTTTGAATTTCGAGGAGGGATGAGGTTGACCTGGGTAATTTTTCCTAGCATGGGAGGTTGGGTGAAAATTGTAATTCGATCAAGCGGGCGACCACTTCGACGCCAGCCTGCGGGAGGCTTCAATCTTCTGCCGCCCGGCGGTGGTTGTCTGGATGTTTGACGCCAGTTTCTCCAGTTCCGTCAGCGCCGCGATGTCCTTGACGTATTGCTCGCAACGCCGTTGATAGCCGCGCCGGTCCTTCTTGCAAACCAATGTTTGCGGCGAGCCTTTGCGCTCCGTCACATGCGTCATGTCAAGGCGATGCTTCTCGATCTGCTGGTGCAAATGCTGACGGCGATCCTGCCGGACCCGGAAACGATGTAATTGCTCCACCGGGTCGAGCGTGAATGCCTGCAACTCCCTGCAATCCGTGCAGGAACATGAAACTTTCGCGTCCTGGTGCCAGTCCCGCGGCGCATCGGGCGGCCGGCCGCTGCGCCGGAGCAGAAACCCCGTGCTGTGCTCCCACAGCCGGGCGACCGCGTCATCCCGTTCGCGGACTAATCCCAGCGCGGGCACGAGAATGGTTACTGGGTCAAACACGCCGGGTCGCGCGGCAAATTTGTCCCCGGCCTCGACCCGCAGTTCTGCGGCGCCCAACAAACCCAAAACATCCAGCAATTTCGCCACGCGAATGGCATCCAACGCGGGTGCTTCCTTACTCACTGGCCAGGCCGGCCATTCGTCGTCGTCGCGTGGTTTTTTTCCCACCTCATCCAATTGGCTGACGGCGACCCCGGCGATCCGGCGCAAAGCGGCTCGGCCAACTTCGTCCGCTGCCAGCTCGCTCTTGAAAGCCAGCGTGTGGAGCAATTCAACGCAGTCTCCGGGCCGGTGGCGCAGGTGCTGGTTGATTAATTCCGCATACAGCGTTCCGAGCTTCTTCGCGGCCAGCAGCCGCACTCCAGCCACGAGAGCGGCGTTGTCGCTGCCGTCGTAATCACGGGTCACCACTTCCGCAACAAACTCCTCGAGCAAGGCGGCGTCGCCGAGTTGCTGGAGCAGGCTCAACATCCCGTCGCGCTTTTCAGGCCGCGAGGGTTGACGATAGCCGGCATATTCAGGCGCCTCTTGCCAGGCCTGCACCAGTTGCCGCGCCAAGGTTACGGCCGACTTGCGCACAGCGGCGGGTGCGTTCCGCGCTTCGGACGCCGCAATACGTTCCCCCAAATACGGCAACACCGACACCACGCCAGCCTGGAGCAGAACCTCGGCGTATCGCTCGTGTCGCCAGATGACCAGCGCGGCCCGATGATAGGATCGCTCGAAGCTGGCCCCCTCGTTGCCGGTGGCTTCCATGAGTCGTTGCTCATCGGGTTTCACATCGTCCAACGCGCCGGCGGGAAGCAGTTCACCCGGCTGGATGGGAATCTCCCCGAACGCCACCGGTTG
>JAYTXL010000055.1:0-43271 GCA_043742955.1 Verrucomicrobiota bacterium
GTAATGGGTATTTGTATCGGCGGACACTTGTCCTTTCGTGCCGCGATGAACCCCGGCGTGCTCGCGAGTGTTTGTTTCTACGCGACGGATATCCACAAACGGGGTTTGGGAAAAGGGATGAGCGACAACACACTGGACCGGGTCGCCGAGATTCAGGGCGAGCTGCTGATGATCTGGGGTCGCCAGGACCCGCATGTGCCCCGCGAAGGCCGCGCGCGCATCTACAGCGCCCTCGCCGACACGAACCGACATTTCACCTGGCACGAGTTCAACGGGCAGCACGCCTTTCTGCGCGACGAGGGTCATCGTTATGATCCGGAACTGGCGCTGAAATCCTACGGGCTGGCGCTGGAATTATTTAAGCGCAAGCTGGGGGAAGGCGATCTGCCCGCAGCACAAACTACGGGTGCGGCTGAATCCCGGCATTGAATCGGAATGTACCGGAGCCTCAACCCCGCTGCCATCGTCGAGACCATCGACCAATTGCGCGCCCGCATCGAGGAGCGCTTCCCGGGTTCCGGGTTGAGCAAAGTCGCGGCGGAACTGCAGCTCATCGGCCAGCAGGCGGTCCAACGCTCGGCGTGGATCGGCCAGCCGCAGTGGGCGCTGCGGGTGGGCATTGCCCTGCTGGTCATGCTGCTGCTGGTTACCCTCGCGTCGGCCATCGCGCCGCTCCACCTCTCCGTTAAATTGCAAAGCTGGGTGGAGTTCGTTCAGGGCTTTGAATCGGGCATCAACGCCATCCTGCTCATCGGCGCCGCCATTTTCTTCCTCTTCACCATCGAGGCGCGCATCAAGCGGCACCGCGCGCTCAAGGCCCTCCATGAGCTGCGCGCCCTGGCGCACATCATCGACATGCACCAGCTCACCAAGGATCCGGAGCGCGTCGGCAATAACGGGCCCTCCACCAAGTCATCGCCCAAACGGGTGATGACCGACTTTGAACTCACCCGGTATTTGGATTATTGCAGCGAAATGCTTTCCTTGACGGGTAAAATTGCGGCGCTCTATGTGCAAGGGTTCGATGATCCAGTGGTGTTAAGCGCGGTGGATCAAATTGAAGACCTCACCACCAGTCTCTCGCGGAAAATCTGGCAAAAAATCACCATCATTGATGAAAACCAATCCTAACAGCCGATTACTCCTGACCCAAGGTCGGCCCGTCGGCCAACTCGCGCTGGTTATTTTCGCCGGGCTGCTGCTCGGTTTGGCCGCGCCGCTGTTTGCGGAGAAAATCGTGGTTGTGGCCGGCGGGGGAACCTCAGCCGGCAACGCACCCGCCACGGCCTGCCAGCTCAAAACTCCCTTTGGCGTGGACTTCGACCGGGCGGGAAACTTTTTCATGGTCGAGATGGCCGGCGGTGAACGGGTTTTGAAGGTGGACGCCCACGGCCAGCTTACGGTGTTTGCCGGCACGGGTGAAAAAGGTTTTTCCGGCGATGGCGGCCCCGCGCTGAAAGCCCAGTTCAACGGCCTGCACAACCTGGCCGTCGCGCCCAACGGCGATATCTATCTGGCCGACACTTGGAACAGTCGTGTTCGCAAGATCGACGTCCGGACGGGCGTGATTTCGACCGTTGTGGGCACGGGCCAGAAAGGGTTCAGCGGCGACGGCGGCCCGGCCACGCAGGCGCAATTCGGCAACATCTACTGCGCCTCCCTGGATTCCCGAGGGGAAAGATTGTTCCTCGCCGATCTCGATAACCGTCGTATCCGCGCCGTGGATTTAAAGACCGGCCGCGTCACCACTGTGGCTGGCAATGGACAAAAGGGCGTGCCGTTGGACGGCGCGATGGCCGTGGAAGCGTCGCTCGTGGACCCGCGTGCGGTGGCGGTGGATAAGCAAGACAACATTTACGTGCTGGAGCGGGGCGGCCATGCGCTTCGGGTGGTGGATGCCCAGGGCCGGATTCACACCGTCGTCAACGCCAGCGGAAAAAAGGGCGCCACCGGTGATGGCGGGGACGCGCGGCAAGCGACGTTGAGCGGCCCCAAACATCTATGCATCGATCTGGAAGGCAACGTGGTCATTGCCGACACCGACAATCATCTGATCCGCAAATACTCTCCGCGCGACGGTAAGATCGTGCGGGTGGCCGGCACAGGGAAGAAGGGTGTGGGGGGAATCGGCGGACCGCCGGAACAGGTGGAACTCAATCAACCGCATGGTGTGTGTGTCACCCCTTCCGGCACGCTCTACATCGTGGACAGTTACAATAACCGGCTGCTGCGGATTGAGCGGTGAGAGGCGGCGTTAATTGGAATTGGCCTCCATCGCTGACCCAGGTTTGCCCGGGTTCGAGCGGTGGATTATTTTCGGCGCGCTGGCAGTTCGGCGAGTGGTTCTGCTAGAGTGCGCCGGTCATTCATGAACGAGTTGAAAAACAGCAGCGACATCATCATCATCGGCGGCGGGATCGTCGGCCTGGCCACCGCCTTTGACCTCACGCAAAAACATCCCCGGCGCACGATCATTCTCCTGGAAAAAGAAGCTGCGGTTGCCCAGCACCAGACTGGCCACAATTCCGGCGTCATGCACTCGGGGATTTACTATAAGCCCGGTTCGCTCAAAGCCCTCAACTGCCGCGCTGGCAAAAAGGCGATGGCCGAGTTTTGCGTCCGCGAAAACATCGCCCATGAGCTGTGCGGCAAAGTGATCGTGGCCACGGCGACGGAAGAACTGGGTCGCTTGCAGGCCTTGCACGAGCGCGGCCTGGCCAACGGCGTGCGTTGTGAACTGATTGACCCGGACCGCCTCCGGGAACTGGAGCCGCACTGCGCCGGACTCCGCGCGGTGCACGTCCCCGAAGCGGGCATCGTGAACTACCGACAGGTCTGCGAGCGGCTCGCCCAGCGCGTGACCGAACATGGCCATCGCGTGGTCACCGGCGCCCGGGTGACCGGCCTGCGCGAAACAGGTGACGAGGTGATCGTGCAAACCGGCGTGGGCGATTTCCACGGACGGTTGGTTGTCAATTGCGCCGGACTGCACTCCGACCGCGTGACCGCGTTCGGAGGCGTCGCGCCTTCGGTAAAAATTCTGCCTTTTCGCGGCGAATACTTTGAATTGAAACCGGCGGCGACCTCGCTTTGCCGCAACTTGATTTATCCGGTGCCCGATCCGCAATTCCCGTTCCTCGGCGTGCATTTCACCCGCATGGCGCTGGGCGGCGTCGAATGCGGGCCAAACGCCGTCCTCGCCCTCGCCCGCGAAGGCTATCGCAAAACGGACGTGAACCTCCGCGACCTGGTCGAGACGTTCGGCTACGCTGGATTTCGCAAACTCGCGTTGAAACATTGGCGCATGGGCGCGGCTGAAATGTGGCGTTCCTGCAGCAAGGCGGCCTTCGTCCGCGCGCTGCAGCGGCTCGTGCCGGCAATCCGCGGTGAAGATTTGACGCCCGCCCCGGCTGGAGTTCGTGCTCAGGCCGTCGCGCCGGACGGCGCCATGGTGGACGACTTCGCCATCGACGAGCGCCCCCGGATCATCAATGTCATCAACGCCCCGTCGCCGGCCGCGACGGCGTCCCTGAGCATCGGACAGCTGATCGTCGAAAAGCTCGCGCGCCATTTTTGAAACGCACTTCGGTGGTGGAGCGCCGATCTCCGATCCGGCGCGTGGGTCGGTTCAAAGCTCGCCGGGTCGGAGACCGGCGCTCCACCGCGCAGCACAAACCATCTGCGGCTCAGGCAATCATTTCGGCTGTGCGCACAGCGTCAGCCGGCGCACGGCGAAACTGCTGCGGCTGGTCTGCGCCACCGCCGCGCGCCTTTAAGCCGAAGATACAAGCGCGAGCAGTGCGCGTTGACACCCGCACCGGCGGAAACCTAGTTTTGAGAGTTCCATTGACGGTTTGCCAACCCATGTCCCAAGCCGAACAAAACCACGAAACGGTGCTCGCCGCCGCCGCCCAGTTCGCCACGACGCATTGGAGCGTGGTGCTGTCCGCCGGGCGTAACGACACGCCGCGCGCCCGTGATTCCCTTGCGCAGTTGTGCCAGGCCTACTGGTATCCGCTCTACGCCTTTGTCCGCCGGCAGGGTCACAGCGCGCCGGACGCGCAGGATTTGACGCAGGAGTTTTTTGCGCGGCTGCTCGAAACAAATTCCCTCGAACAGGTCCGCCGCGAGAAGGGGAAGTTCCGCTCGTTCCTGCTCGCGTCGCTCAAGCATTTTCTCGCGAACGAATGGGATCGCGCACGGGCGTTGAAGCGCGGGGGCGGACAGGCATTGATTTCGCTCGATGGCGATTCCGCGGAGACCCGCTACGGCCTGGAACCGGCGCACGGCGAAACCGCCGATAAAATCTTCGATCGCCGCTGGGCGCTGACGCTATTGGACACGACTCTCATCCGGCTTCGGGAGGAGTTCGCGAACGAAGGCAAGGCGATGCTTTTCGAGGAGCTCAAGTTCACCCTCACCGCCGACCGTGGCACAACGTCGTACGCCGAGGTCGCGAAGAAGTTGGGCCTGAGTGAAGGCGCGGTGAAAGTGGCCGTGCATCGCTTGCGGCAGCGCTACCGGGAGGTGCTGCGCGCTGAAATTGCCAACACCGTCGCCACCCCGGACGAAGTCGAAGAAGAACTGCGGCAGCTCTTCGCCGCCTTGAGTCAGTAGTTTTGGCCACCGATGGACACGGACTAAACACGGATTTGTTGGAAATCACAGTTCACCTTGTCTGTGTTCTCTCAGTGTTTCATCCGTGGCCAAATAATTCCGGTAACCTTTCACCGGCGTTTCTTCTGTAAGGGGTGAAGACGAAACTGTAGAAATGAAAGGCCCCATATGGACACACTACGCATCTGCAAGTCCTGCAACGCCCCGCTCCCGGCGGACGCGCCTCAAGGGCTGTGTCCACAATGCCTCCTCACAGCCGGCCTGGAAACCACCCTTGTCCCCGACCCGGAGGGGCGAGCTCCGCGAGTCCCACTGCCATCCGGTGAGCCGGCGAATTCAGGGCCTCGCGGAGCTCCGCCCTCCAGGGCAACTGCGCCAGCTTCCGGCAACCTCCGCTATTTCGGCGACTACGAGTTGCTCGATGAAATCGCGCGCGGCGGGATGGGAGTCGTCTGGCGCGCCCGGCAAACCAGCCTGAACCGGGTGGTCGCGGTGAAGATGATTTTGGCTGGACGGCTCGCGGCGGCCGAGGACGTGAAGCGATTCCATACTGAGGCCGAGGCGGCGGCGCAATTGAAGCATCCGAATATTGTCGCCATTCACGAGATCGGCGAACACGAGGGGCGGCATTATTATTCGATGGATTTCATCGAGGGCAAGAATCTTTCGCAATTCATCGAAGGCAATCCCGTCACCGTGCGGCAGGCGGCAGAGTGGTTGCAGGCCATTGCCGGGGCGGTGCAGTTCGCGCATCAGCGCGGTGTGCTGCACCGCGACCTCAAGCCGCAGAACATCCTCGTGGACGCCGAGGGCCGGCCGCACGTGACGGACTTCGGCCTGGCCAAGAATCTGCAGGCGGACAGCGGCGTGACGCAGACGGGCGCGGTGATGGGCAGTCCGAGTTACATGGCACCGGAGCAGGCGCGCGGGCGCAACGACCTTGTGGGCCCGGCCAGCGATGTGTATTCGCTGGGCGCGGTGCTGTATCAACTGTTGACCGGCCGGGCGCCGTTCAGCGCGGAGACGCCTTTGGAAACCCTCCGCAAAGTGGTGGCTGAGGAGCCGGTGCGTCCGTCGAAGTTGAATCCGAAGGTCTCGGCGGACCTGGAGACGGTCTGTCTCAAATGTTTGGAAAAAGATCCGGCGCGCCGATATCCGACGGCCCGCGTGCTGGCGGAAGACCTCGACCGGTTTCTCAGTGGCGAGCCAGTGCAAGCGCGGCCGGCGAGCGCCGTGCGCAAGGCACGGATTTGGATGTTGCGGCACCCGTGGGCAATCACAGGTCTAATTTCGCTGGTAATGCTGGCGGTGCTGGGGTTGGCCTATGGATTGCGGGAAGAGGCGGCGATGCTCCGGTGGAAGCTGACAAATCCCACAAAAACGCTTTGGCAAGCCGCAGATTTCTTTTCGAAAGATTTGATTGTTTTGCTCATTCTTGAATTCTTTTTTCTCCAGGCGCTGCCGTGGAGTTTCTATTCGCAGATGAAGGCGCGCGGACAGTTGAACAAAGCCAGATTGGTGTGTTTTTTCCTGGCCGGTCTGCTGCAAGCCGGGCTGGGGTTGTGGTTGGGCGACCAGGGTCTGCGATATGAAATCTGGGTGAACCGCTTTTCTGGATTCAACACGCTCATCTGGGCGATGGCGTCATTTAGCAACGTGTGGTTCGGGAGCACGTTGGTTTGGAGATGCACCCAGCACTACCAGTTCTTGAGAGCCGGCGTGGAAATCGTGGGATCGAATGTTTCCCGAACGGACACGGTCACCTTCAACGGATCCTTCCGCTGGCATCTGTTCCTAACTATTGAGTTTGCGGTCTGCCTCGGAGCTGTGTGCTGGTTCTACTCTCCCCTCGAGAACTCCCCCGTGAGAGGCAAAGCTGTGCCTTTTTCCATTCTCCTTTTCTTCTGGGGTCACGCCTGGACGTGGCTGATCATTACCTTGGCGGGCATCCTTAAGTCGCGCGGCGTGGAGCGCACGATTTACCTGCCCTCATTCCTGCTGTGCATGACGGTTGTCGGCTTTGGTTTTCTGGTATTTCCGGAGGGGTTTCCCGTGCTGCCGATTGTATTCCTTCTCGTGGTGGGGTGGGGATTCGGCTGGGGAGCCCTCCGCTTGAAATGCCTGGAAGGCGGTGCCCTTCCTCCTGCATTGGTTGGACGGTGGCAGGCCATCCGGCGGCTTTCACTGCGCCAACTGGTTATCCAGGCCGCTGCGCTGCTGACATTGCTGGCATTGGTTCTGGTCGTAGAACGCCTGCGCGGCCAGTGGCTTCTTGCCTCCGTCAAGCGCGATATGGAAAGTCACGGTCAAGTCGCAGACATCCGCCGGCTCCAGCCCATACCCAAGCCTAATTTCGACGAGTTTACGAACCGGTTTGAGCGCGTGGCGAAAACCATGGGCAACTCGATGATGTGGGGAGATGGGCATCTGATTGAGGTTGCTCCAGGCAAGGCGGCACGCGGCAGTAAAGCCTCTCATCCGTTCACGGCTTACCAGAGTTCCTTCACCAATGGGCTGGCCACTCAGGGACCGGGCAACACCAACACTTGGGAAATGCTGGTGGATCGCTATGCCACCAATCAGACGGCCCTGGCCGAATTGCGGGATCTGCTGCGTGATCCACCCGCCGCGCATAGCCAGGATACCGTCCAGGATATGCGGGAAGGAAGACTTCCAAATTATGTGAAGCTAGTTAAGGCGGCCGAAGTGTTGAATGACGTGGTGGTCCTTGATTTACACCGGGGCGATCTGCGGGCGGTGGAGGATGATTTGGTGGCCTTTTCCGGCTTCCTGCGATGGAACTCCCAGGATCCAACTCTCGTCGGCCAAATGGTCCGGGTCGCCTGTGAAGGGATCGGAATCGGGGCCTTGTGGGAGGTGGCACAGTCCGACGGCTGGTCAGAGCCGCAATTGGAACGTATCCAAAAGGCCTGGCAGTCAACACTGCCGATGCTACCCGAAGTCGTGGCGGCCTTTCAGCACGAACGTCTTATGCCTCTGGAAGTATACGATCTATTCCGTCAGATGTCCTACCGCGAGTGGGACCGACATTGCCGAAAGCTGTTTGCGCCATGGGGCGTTTCCCCCCCGGCGCTTCCAGCGGTGGTGGAGGCAGGCCGTCACTATTTCTTCCACCCGCTTTGGAAGTTTGCCTGGGCCGATCAGGAAAAGGCGCGCTATCTCCAGCGGTCTGATTTCATGTTTACCGTTCCGAGGCAGGCACTCAAACGGCGAGCCTACGCGAACCAGGAAAAAGAATGGGTAGAGCAACAGGAGGCAGCCAATCCACCGTTCGCGAAATGGCGATTTTACCTCTCCCTGCCGGTAGTGGACAAATTGGGGCACTTGACTGGTGTACCCGGTTCGGTGAGTAGGATTACGTTTCCTCTTTCACCTTGGTTCGAAAAGGATTTCTCCCTCCCCAACTTCAGCAAGGCTCTCAACACGGCAACACGCAACGAGGTGTTGCGTGAAATGGCGGTGACCAGCCTGGCACTGAAACGCTACGCGTTGCGGCATGGCCGCCTGCCGGATCAACTCGCGGCTCTGGTGCCGGAATTCCTGCCCGAAGTGCCCATAGATTGGTGGGACGGCAAACCTCTTCGCTACCGCCTCAACACCGGTGGTACTTATCTGCTTTATGCGGTGGGTTGGGACGGCAAAGATGACGGCGGTATACCAACAATCAAGTTTAGACTGGACTCCCCCGGCGACCAAGTCTGGCCGCAGGCCGTGCCTTGGGAACCGATTACAACGCGGCAATAAATTTGTAACCTTTGGCCGGCTTTTCTTCTGTATGGGATGAACGGAACAATATAGAAATGAAAGGCCCCTCATGGACACACTAAGATTCTGCCCCGGCTTCCGGAAGCCCCTTGCGCCCGACGCGCCGCAAGGCCTCTGTCCGGAGGGTCTGCTGAAGGCCGCCCTTGATCCCGCCAGCAACGCGCCCTCTGGCGCGGCGGCTCCTACGGGTGCCGACGATCCGCCTGCGATCGAGGAGGTGGCGAAGTTGTTCCCGCAGCTTGAACTCCTCGAAGTGCTCGGCCAGGGCGGGATGGGCGTTGTTTACAAGGCACGGCAGAAGCAACCCGACCGGGTTGTTACGCTCAAGATCATGCTGCCGCAGTTCAGCCGTGATCCTTCGTTCGTCGAGCGGTTCAACCGCGCGGCCCGCGCACTCGCGAAACTTAATCATCCGAATATCGTGGCCGTTTACGACTTCGGCCAGACCGGTCCCGCCGCCGCTCCACTGTGCTACTTCATCATGGAGTTCGTGGACGGCGCGAATCTCCGCAGCGTCATTCATTCTGGCAAACTCACCGCAACCGAGGCGCTGACCATCGTGCCCAGGCTTTGCGATGCGCTCCAATTTGCGCACGACGAGGGCGTGGTCCATCGCGACATCAAGCCAGCGAACATCCTCGTGGATCGCAAGGGTCGCGTAAAAATCGCCGACTTCGGCCTCGCCAAGCTCGCGGGCACGACCGACTTCTCGCTCACGCACTCGCAGCAGGGCATGGGGACGCCGCAATACATGGCGCCCGAGCAGTTGGCGAACGCCAAGTCGGTGGACCATCGCGCGGACATCTATTCGCTCGGCGTGGTCTTTTACGAAATGCTCACGGGCGAACTGCCACAGGGCCGCTTCCAACTCCCGTCGCAATGCGTGCAAGTGGATGTGCGCCTCGACGAGATCGTCCTCAAAGCGCTGGAGAAACAACCCGAGCGCCGCTACCAGCAAGCGAGCGAAGTGCGGACACAGGTGGAAAATGTGACCAGCACGCCGGCGGCTGCTCCCCAGCCCGCAACACCGCTGGCCACTCCAACTACAGCAACACCTGGTGTCGTCGAGCCGCGCTTGAGCCGCTGTGCGCATATCGGTGCGATCTGGGTGACACTGGGGCCAGTCTGCGGCGGGCTTATTTATTTCCTCTGGTACGCCTATCGGATGGGACCGGGCTTGACGCTTACGTGCATCGCACTGGGTGTGCTCGGCATCAGTTCCATCATCGGAGGGACGATCACGAGTTCCGTCGCCGTCGGCCAGATTCGACGATCCAACGGCCAACTCACGGGCCTGCCCTTCGCCGCATTCGGAGTGATGTTTTATCCGCTGCTGCTACTCAGTGCCGCCGCATTCGGTTTGTTGTTCCTCATTTTTCGCGCCGCAACGGTGGATTGGGTGTGGAATCCCGGCACCCCGGAATATCCACCGCTCAGTGCATTCTCTCATTTCTGGAACGCGTTTGTCGCGCTCGACACCGTCATCGCGCTCGCCGTCTGCTTCTTCGCCGCCCGCGCCGCTTGGCGCGCGGTCGTTGGGCAGAGTGCCCAGCCGGATCCGCCCGTGGGTACGGTGCCGGTTCCAGCAAGCCAGCCCGAAGTCCGGCAACCGGACACGAAGGAAATTCACACACTGCTACAAGCTCCGGCTGATGCGATCCTGCTGGTGGCGGGCGCGGCCTTGTTCATCGCGGTCGCTGCGGGTGTCTGGCTCGCGTTCAAATTCGATACGGCATCCGGGCTATTAAAGAGTAACCTGTCTGGGATGATCGCCTGCCTGCTGACCTATGGCGTGGCGATGGTGACGGCGGCGATGTTCCTGCGCCGCTTGCGGGGGCGGACGCTTTGCCTGCTGGTGGTGGCCTTGCTCGGTATCGTCGTGCCGGCAGCCGTGGCGATCAATGTCCTCGACCAATATAAGAACATCCCGCCCTGGCCGATGATGATCCCGCTCTGGCTGGGAGTGCCGGTCAGCGTTTGGGCTTTGGCCGTGCTGTTCAGAAAAGACGTGCGGGCAGCTTTTCAATAACACGCGAGTCATCCGCCCCGCCGGGGCGTTGCTGGTTGGTGGGACCGTGTCCACGGGTTCAATCCCGCAGACATAGGTCCAGGAGGGGCGCAATTGCGGAATGCAAACCGTCCTCACCATCCGCGGCCGAATCTGGTCAACCGAAGCATCACCAACGAGACGACGGTGCTTGTTTCCTTTCGTTTACCGGTGGAATCAGCCTTGAAATGGGTGGGATTCCTTGGTTTCGGAACCCTGTTTGGTGGTCAGCCCTCGGATCGTCGTTTCGCGCTGTCTCTGAGGCTTTCGCGCCTCGGCGGTGTATTCCGGGCCGGCTCTACTGCATCGCTCCGGTTTAGAGCCACGGGTTGACCGTGTTTACCCGCCGGAAGTCGCCCGTGTTCCTCGTCACAACGGCCAGGCCGCGCGCCTTGGCGATGGATTCGATGAGGGAATCAAAAAGTGACTGGGGCTGGCGTTTGATTTCTGAAGAGTGCTGGGCTTGGCCCCATTCAATGGCGGCCGCAGTGTCAAATGGAGCTACAGAATCCCCGTGCTCTTGCAATAGTTCATCCAGATTGGCTAGCAAATCGACGCGGCGACGTCCTTGGGCCGCTTCCGCCCCGTCGGCTATTTCCGCCACGGCCGGCGCGGCGATCTGGCTGTCCGTCATATTTTCCCGGAGCCAGTTTGTCACTTTTGGATCCGGATTCGGCTTCCAGATTTCCGAAATTACATTGGTGTCCAAAAGGTATTTCATCGGGGTTTTATATTCACTGGCCCGATGGCTTTAAGCAATTCCAGCAAGGAACGGCGCGGCTTGCGCTTTTCTGGAGGTTTAAGCCTGGTCAGGTGCAAATGATCCTCATCCAGTTGTTCCACCCGCCACTCGTCGCCCGGCTTCACGGCGTAACGCTTCAGGTATAGCCTTGATTGCTTGTCTGCGATGATCGACATACAGGGAATTTCCCACAAAGCTAGGTAGAATCAAGCCCGGATCTCGGAACGGTCAAACTGCCTCTTTTTTGGCCGAGCCACGTTTCAGGCGGCGCAAGGCGTCCGTCGTGATCAATTTAGCCTCCACTTGGCCATCGAAAACCGGGGCGGGAGATGCCCCCCCTTCTGCACCTCTACCTCTCCTTACGGTGGCACGAGTGCTATCCCTCGTTCCTACCCTTATCCACTGGCAGGTGCCTGGAGCGGGTCGGGTCGATTCCACGGCCCGCAAAAAGACGGGATTTACGCGAGCGGTTTTTTCCAGATGGGCACGGTGCGTTTCATCTCGTCGATGAGGAACTGGCCGGCGGCGAAGGCTTCGCCGCGATGGGGCGCGATAACTTCCACCCAGAGCGAAGCCGTGTTCACTTTCACCACGCCAATCCGGTGGACAAGGCGCACGGATTCGACGGGCCAGCGTTTTTCCAGCTCGCGGAAAATGAGTTCGAATTGGTGCTCGGCCATCGGCTGAAACGTTTCGTATTCGAGGGCGGTGATGGTTCGATCCTCCTCGTTCGCGCGCACGATGCCGCTGAAATAGACGGCCGCGCCCATGCCGGCGGACAGCGTGCGCTGCGCAACGAGCGCGGCTTCGTCGATTGGGTCGGCAGAGAGGGTGAGGTGGCGTTTCATACATCAACCTCCCTGCACCGGCGGGAAGAGCGACACTTCATCGCCTGCCTGCAGGGCGTAAGACTTCGGTTGGTAATCGACACCCACGGCGATGAGGGTGGAATTTTGCATCGCGCCCAGTTTAGGAAAGCGGTAGATCAGGCGTTTGAGCAAATCATCAATCGTGCTGCCGGGCGTGATCTCTTCCGTGGTTTGCGCACAGCCGGTCAATTCCTTGAAGTAGGAGTAAAAATGAACCTGGATGTTGATGCGCATGGCGAGCTTTTTAAAAAACCTTGGCAAAAACCAGGGTGTCGCGCAATCGGCCGCGATTATCCCGGGCGTCCGAGCGCAGGGTGCCTTCCAGGCGATATCCGGCACGTTTCGCCACCTGTGCGCTGCGGAGATTGCGGGCGTCCATGCGGATTTCCAATCGGCGCACTCCGAGATGGCGGCGGGCGAAGCGGGTCAGTGCCAAAACCGTTTCGGTGGCGTATCCCCTTCCGGCGTGGTGCGTGTGAACCCAATAGCCGATTTCAAATCGGGGCACGCTCGAATCGCCGCGCACCAGGCCGGCGCAGCCAATGAGCGTGCCGTCATGCTTGGTGAACAGATAAAATTGAAATTCCTTCCTCGCGGCAAAGCGGGTGGCGGCGGCGCGGCAGAATTTTCTGGAATCCGAAATGGTTGGGCAACGCTTCGCCCAGGGCATCCACGGTTTGAGTTCGCGAAAGGATTCGCGCACGGCGCGATTGGCTGCCACCGCGTCCCGCAGGCATGGCGTGCGGAGCAATAGCCGCTTGGTGGCCAGTTTGCCAGGACACTTGGACAAGGAAACCTTACGCATTACTGGTTATTCCTTACGCTGTACATTTCCGGCTTGAGCACTCCGACGAAGGGCAGATTGCGATAGCGCTCGGCGTAATCCATTCCATAGCCAACGACAAACAGGTCGGGAATTACAAAGCCCGCGTAGTCGGCTTCGAAAGCCTTAACGCGGCCCGCCGGTTTGTCGAGCAGCACGCAGGTTTTGATCCGGCGCGGCTTCAATTTATTCAGCTTGTCCACGACCGCACGAAGAGTTTTGCCGGTGTCGAGGATGTCGTCCACGAGCAGCACATCGCACCCGCGTACATCGAGGCGAAGCTCCTTGGTGAAGACAAGTTTGCGGGACATCGTGCCGTTGCCGTAGCTGGAGACGCCAATGAAATCGAGGTGCAACGGCAGATCCAAATACCGGATCAAGTCCGCCAGGAACAGGACGGTGCCCGTGAGCAGTGAGACCACCACGAGATCGCGTCCGGCGAAGTCGCGCTCAATCTGCCGGGACAACTCACGCACGCGCCGGGCCAGTTGCGCCTGGGTGATGAGCACGCACTGCAATTCCTGGCGCAGCCGCGTTGGCACGCGCGCGGCAGTCTGGGGTGAGGGCGTCGGTTTCATGCGTGGATGGCGCTTGGCGCGAAGACCGGCACTTCAAAGACCGCCTGGTAGTGGTCGTCGGTGGCGCAGGCTTTCACGCTGAGTTCCCAGTGCAGGTCTTCATCGTCCCCGTCCGCGTTGAGCGCCGGACATTCGGCGGGAATCTTAAAAATGAGCGACAATTCCATTCGGTCCGGATGGACTGCGCGGGGTATGAGTGGCGCGGTGGCAGTAGGCGAGAGAGTGTGCAGTATCTCTCGCTGCTCCTCCTCATCGTCGTCATTCTCGCTGACGCGCACGCACTGCAAGGTGGCATTGAAGCCTTTCTTCGCGCGCTGGCGGCGGGCCAGGTTGACGACCCCGGCCAACTCGCCGCCGGTTCTGCCGGGCAGCGTGGTGAGCTTGAAAAGGGTGGCGCCGCCGCGCCGTTTCCAGCGCCAGGTGACATAGATGGCATAAATAAAGAAGGCTCCGACCAGGGGCACGGGCAGCCAGAACCACAGACCGACGCTCAGCGGATCGGTCTCGTCATGAGCAGCCTTCCACAAAAAGAACTCAAAGCCCCCAAAGATGAACGTGAGCAACCCGAAGAGAGCCCAAGCCGCAAGAGCTTCCTGTGTGAAACGGTTGTAGACCACGCAGCCGCGCGCCCAGTCGGTGCGCCACAGCCACGGCTGGCCGGGCGCGGCCTGAGCGCGGCGGTGCTGGCGGTAGGCCTCCCCAAAAACCCACCCACCGGCGATGCCGCCGATGAGCAGGTAGAGCCAGATTCGGTCGAAGCGGCCACCGGAGTGGGCAAGTTGCCAGCCGGAGAAGACCGCCAAGGTGAGGCAGAGCCCGATGCCCATTGCAAAGATGAGCGTCGGAAAGCGCAGGGCTCTCTCCAAACACCACCCGGCGATCCTCTGAAACCAGCTGGGTTTCATAACCCGCACTCGGGTGGTTCAGATGTGCTTCGAATCATCGTGATCCTTCTGCGTATAGCCGCTGTCCTGGCGCTTGAAGTTCACCTCGTTCTTTTTCAGGTAGGCTTGGAAGACGTCATCGGCGCTCATGCCGAGCACCTGGGCCATGCTGATGAGGAAGTGGAACAGGTCCACCACTTCCACGCGGGCATTTTGCTCGTCGAACTTCTGGTATTTCGCCCACCACTTCCACGGCACGCTGTCGGTCAGCTCCGCCATTTCCTGCGACATGGCGCGGCAGTAGTTGAGGATCCACTTGGTTTTCTCCTCTTCGCTCATGGCATCGGTTTTGACGCCGATGCGTTCGTTGAGGGCTTTCTGCATGCGGAAGAGTTCGCGCAATTGATCGGTTGTTTCCATGGATGGCAGCATACAGGAGTCCGGAGTCAGGAGTCAGGAGAAAAGTGTCGGCAATCTCACGGACAAATCCTGGATTCTGACTTCTGAATTCTGACTCCTGCCCGGGCATGCCCGAACTTTGAACTTTGAACTTTGAACTTTGAACCCTATAAAAGTGGTATGCCGACGTTACTCTCCAATGGCGGGCCGATGATGTGGGTGCTGCTGCTGACGAGCGCGGCGGCCATCGCCGTGTTTGTCGAGCGGCTGCTCTATTATCACCGGGCGCAGATCAACTCCGCCGAATTCATCAACGGGGTGCGCAATGTATTGAAGCGGGAGAACATTGTGGAGGTGATTTCCATTTGTGATGCCACGCCCGGCCCGGTGCCGCGCCTGGTGAAAACGGCGGTGTTGAGCCGTGAACGCGGGCGCGACGGCGTGCGCGAGGCGCTGGAGGAGGCCGGGTTGATGGAGGTGCCGCGGCTGGAGGAGCAGCTGAACCTGCTCGCCACCATCGCGCAAATCGCACCGCTGATGGGGCTGCTCGGCACGGTGCTGGGGTTCATCCGCCTGTTCTCCGTGATTCAGAAAGAGGGCCCGTACGCGCACGCGGACCAGCTGGCGGGCGGCGTCTGGCAGGCGTTGATTTGCACGGCGATGGGACTGGCGGTGGCCATCTTCGCGTACGCCGGCTACAACTATCTCGTCAGCCGGGTGAATGCCATCGTCCTCGACATGGAGAAGACCTCCACAGAAATCCTGAACCTCATTACCGAGCGTCCCGGCTCCAAAAACGGATGAGATTTCCGCGCAACGCAAAAATGTTCCGGGGCCAGTTCGATTTCGCGCCGTATGCCGGGGTGTGCTTTCTGATCCTGATTTTTCTGGCACTCAACACCTCGCTGGTGTTTACGCCAGGGGTGCCAATTGAACTGCCCGAGGGACGCGAGCTGCCGGGGGTTTTAGGGCCAACCGTCGTGGTCGCGGTGGATCGCCAGGGAAAATACTATTTCGACAGCCAGGTCATTGCCGAAACGAACCTGCAGTCGCGATTGCAGGCCGCGGTCTCAAAAAGCCCCCGGGATCCGTTGACGCTGGTGGTGCAGGCGGACAAGGCGGTGCCGTATGATCTCGTAGTTCGACTGGCAAGAATGGCGCGGGGCGTCGGGATCAAGGAGGCGTTGCTGGCGACTCGGCCGCAGCTTTTTTCCCAACCGGGCACGAATATGCCGGCGCGATGAACCCGGCGGAAACCATGCTTGAAGCCTCCTGGTCCCAACGGCACTGGGTACGGGTCGTGGGTCTGGTATTCGGCGGGCAATTGCTGCTCCTGTTTCTTCTGGCTGATCGGACGCCGGTTGGCCCTCTCCCGGCTCGAGAGGCTACCCGGCTCAGTCTCGCGCTGGATGACGCCGCCAACACACGGTTGAACGATCCTTTGCTCGTCGGTGATCCAACGATGTTTGCCCTGCCGCATCCCCGTGGTTTCTCCGGTCGGGCTTGGTTGGCCACCCCCGCTCCGGAGCATCGGCTGGCCGGATGGGCGGCGCCACCGGGTTGGTTGGCGGCCAATTCCAACCGGTTGGGCCAGGTGTTTACCGGGTTCGCCGTGACAAATGCCATCCTCATCCCGGGGTTGGCCGGAAAGCCGGAGCCCCGGCTGGCGGAAATGAAAAGTGTTCCCGAGGCCGACCGGCCCCACTCCACCATGCAGGTTGCGGGAGCGCTGCAAGGTCGGCCATTGGCAACGCAGCTGGTCGTGCCAGACCTGCCGCAGGACGATGTTCTGCGGACCAGTGTCGTGCAAGTGCTGGTGAATGTGGCCGGTGAAATATTTTCGACCACCCTGCGCTCGAGCAGCGGCCTGAAGACAGCCGATGACCGGGCTTTGGAGCTATCCCGACGCGTGCGTTTCCAGCCGCTCAAAGCCGAAACCAACGATCCCGGCACCCGCTTCACGGCCGGCACCTTGATTTTCACCTGGCACACGGTTATTCCCGCGCCCCAGCCCCAGCCATGACGGCGGATGCGCTCATTCTGGGTTATTTGGTTTCTTTGCTTGCGGGGCTTTCCGTCGTTGCTTTATATTATGAGCGTCGACGTCGGCGGTTCGAGCCCACGGCCAGCCAAGACCGCATTTTTCGGTGCGTCAAATGCGCCTTGGTTTACACCGATGATGCCGATGTGGACCGCTCCCGCTGCCCGCAGTGCGGGGTGACGAACGATTCGATCAATTTTTGAGTGATAACCGGGTTGAGTGGGCGTTCCCTTCAATCCCTTTTAATTCTACGCGAGGTATTTATGGGAATGTGGATTGGCCGGAACCGGAAAGCGCGGGTCACGTATGGCTTTGACGAGATCGCTCTCGTGCCGGGCGAGGTGACGATCAACCCCAACGAAGTCGACACCAGCTTCCGCATTCCGCGCAAGGATGGCAGTGTCATCACGCTAAAAATTCCGATCATCGCCAGCGCGATGGACGGCGTGACTGATGTAAAGTTCTGCATTGAGATGGGGCGGCTGGGGGGGCTAGGGGTCATCAATCTGGAAGGCGTGCAGACCCGTTACGAGAACCCGGCCGAAGTGCTCGAGAAGGTGGTCAAAGCCGACAAAGACGACGTCACGACTTTAATCCAGAAACTGTATCTGGAGCCGATCAAGGAAAAACTGATCAGCAAGCGGGTGCAGGAGCTGAAGAAGGCGGGCGTGCTCGCCGCGGTAAGTTCCATTCCGCAAAAAGCCGAGCGCTTCGCCGCCATTGCCCAGGAAGCCGGGGCGGATTTGTTCGTGGTGCAATCCACGGTCTCAACGGTCCGGCATATTTCCAACGAATATAAATCGCTCGATCTCCCGGGGTTTACCAAGGCCTTGAGGATTCCCATCCTGATCGGCAATGCCGTCACCTATAACGTCACGCTGGAGTTGATGCAAAACGGCATCGCGGGTGTGCTCATTGGCGTCGGACCCGGCGCGGCCTGCACCAGCCGCGGCGTGCTCGGTCTTGGTGTTCCGCAGGTTACGGCCACGGTCGATTGCGCGGCGGCCCGCGATTATTATTTCAAGCACACGGGGAAGTACATCCCGATCATCACTGACGGCGGGATGAGCAAAGGCGGGGACGTTTGCAAGGCGCTCGCCTGCGGATCGGATGCCGTGATGGTGGGGAGCGCCTTTGCGCGCGCCAAAGAAGCGCCGGGCAAGGGCAATCACTGGGGCATGGCCACACCGCACGCCAACCTGCCGCGCGGCACGCGCATCAAAGTCGGCGTCACGGGCTCCCTCAAGCAGATTCTTTTCGGTCCCGCCACGGTGGACGACGGCTCCCAGAATCTCGTCGGGGCCATCACCACGTGCATGGGCAACGTCGGCGCGGCGAGCATTCGCGAATTTCAGGAAACGGAAATCATCATTGCCCCGAGCATCAAGACGGAAGGCAAATTGTTCCAGACCGTGCAAAACGTCGGCATGGGCACGCGTTGACCATTGCGGGCTGTGGCCAAAGCTTGGTGCCTGAATGTTGCGCTCGCGGATCCAGTTTTAAGCATTCACCGGATCATTTTCGGGGCTTGGGAAGGGTGGATTTGGCGGATGGCGCGTTCGTGGCTTTAAAGGCGGATCGAAGCAGCCAATGACGCTTCAATCCCTGCATTAATGAGTCAGCCTGCACGATGGCGGAGGAAATCTCGCTGACGAGGTTGGTGTTGGTCTGCACCTGGGCGTTGAGGTTGGCGGTCATGCTCGCGATATTATCCAGCGTGCGGCTCAGGTTGGAAACGACCAGGGTCAGGTTGGTGTCGGTGTTGGCGATGGTAAGCCTGGCGGCGGCCAGGGTGTCGGTGGCGGCCGCGAGCGTTTGTTGCAGCTGTGAGTTGAGGTTGGTCGGAATCAACCATTCACCGAGGGAACCTTTCGGCTCGCGCAAATTGCCGGTGATCGCCTTAACATCCTCGGCCACCGGCTGAAGTCTGGCGAGCAGTTCCCGGGCGTTGGCCACGGTTGGTCCCGCTGCAGTCAGCAGTCCGCTGGCATTCGTGATGGCTTGGGTGGCGTTGGTGAGGACCCCGGAAATTTGATTAGTGAGGTTGAAAATACCTGGCAGGGCCCGGTCCACCTTGTCCACCAAATCCTCCAGCCGTTCGGTGAGGGCGGGGGATTCGATCGACAGCAGCCAATAGGGTTTGGTGCCGTTGGTGATTGGCACGTAAAAACCGTTGGTATCCACCCAGACGCAGGTGGGCAATTTCCGCTGCGCCAGGGGATTGAAGACCCGGATTTCAGCCTGGCCCTTTTCGCTTAGTTTCAGCAAGGCGTCGGGCGAAAGCCAGTCGCAGGCATGGGCGATGCGATTGTTGGTTCGGTCATAAACATCCTGGGCGAATTTCAATTTCGGCGTCTCTTTGGCTGCGGCGAGTTCCTTGACCGAGTTGGTTTTCATTTCCAGGAACATATACGTCGGCACGCCATTGGTGCCTTTGGTTACTTCAATATGGCGGCTGCCCAGAAAATCACTCGCCGCCACCCGCGCGCGCGAATCGGTCCAGAGATAGCCGTAATTAGGATCCTTGATTTGAAATTCGATATAAACATTGTACAGCGTGTCCTCCGGCGGTTCGGGCAGAATGCGGGTGATCTCGCCGACTTCAAACCCCATCATCATCACCGGGGCTCCCACTTTCAGCCCGGCGGCACTGTCCACAAAGGTGAAATAGCGAACTTTGTTCAGGAACCAGCCTTTCCGTTCCGCCGTGTGGTAAACGTAATAGGCAAAGCCCGCCAATAACAGCAGCGTCGCCACGATGACAAAAACACCGACGGCGCGTTCCACCCGGCTGAGGCGGGTTCGCAATTGTGGGGTGAGGTCTTGGAGGGCCATAGGTTAGACGGAGGTCGACTGCGGAGCGGGGCGGCGGCAGGCTAGGCAGCGGCGAATTTTGATCGTTGAGTTCATCGTTTCAGAAAGGTGGATTCCCGGGCGAGAAGTTCGTGCAGCAACGGCTCGGCGCTCATGGCTAACTCGGCCGGGCCACCCAGCGGACGCAGTGCATTCTGGTGAAGCAGTGCGAACTGACGACCCTGGTCGGCCCACGGACGCAGGTCTCCGGTGGCGACTGCCAGTGTTATTTTTTTGCCTTCCATCAGCGGGTGTCCGGAGAACAGGCTCGCCAACAGGTCCAGCCACCAACGCGTTTGTCGCGGATCCAACCCGGCCAGGGGATTGTCCAGCAGGAGTAATTCCGGCTTGAGTGCCAGGGCGCGGGCCAAGCTGGCGCGCTGCCGCCAGCCGCGACCAGCTGCCCCCGGGGTAACATGAGCCAGGGAGGACAGGCCGGTTAACTCCAACATCGCTTGGACGGGTTCCAAAAGTTCGGCCATCGGGCAGTTGCGATGATAGCACAAGGGCAGTGCCACGTTTTCCGCCAGGGTAAGGTGGTTGAACAAACGGCCGCCATCGGCAAACACCATGCCGATGCGGAGTCGCGCTTGTAATAACGCCTGCTCCGTCATTTGGCCGGTTTCCTGGCCAAAGAGATAATGCTGACCCTGCGCCGGCTGTTGCAGGCCCGCGGCGATGGCGAGCAAATCGCTCTTGCCCGCCGCCGGCAGGCCACCGATGACCCAATAGTCTCCCCTCGCCACGCACCAGTCGATGGCCGGCGTGTCCGCTGATGGTTGCCGGGGGGCTTTCAGAACGACGCCTTTCAGTTCTAGAAATGGGGGTTCAGGCTGGTTCTCGGGGTGGGTTGGCACAAGTCACAATATGAGATAAACCAGGATAAAAAAGGCATCCAGCAGCACGCACGATACAATGCTGAGCACGACCGCGCGCGTGGTGGCATTGGCCACCTCTTCCAAGCGCAGCGGCTGGGCCAATCCCTGGTAGCATGTCGCCAGCGCGATGATGCCGCCAAAACAAAAAGTTTTCAGGCCGAGCAATGCAAAATCTTGCCACATCATGGCGCGCGCCAACTGGCCGAAGTATTCTCCCGGTCGAAGGGGCACATCCTGCAGGAAGGCGAACAGGTAGCCACTGACCAGCGCAATCAAGATCAAATAAACCGTGAGCGCGAAAATGGAGATCGCGAGTCCCAGAACCCGGGGCATTACAAGGTAGTGGATTGGATCAATCCCGAGCGCCTCCAGCGCCTCGACCTCACCCAAGGCGCGGGCGGTGCCGAGTTCAATCACTGTGGCGGTGCCGACGCGCGCCAGGACCAGCAGGGCGGCGGCCAAGGGTCCCAATTCGCGCACAATGACCGTGACCATGACGGTGCCAATGTAGTTTTGCGCGCCCACTTTGCTGAGCAGCGAAACCGTCTGGCCGATAATCACCAGGCCAAGCGCAGCGGCGGCGAAGCCGACGATGGGCAGTTGGCGCAATCCGGCGCGGTCAATCTGCCGGCGGATGAGCGGCTGGATGACCCGTTGCGCGGTGTCGAATTTGGTCAGCGTGACCCCCAGTGTGATCAGTGTGAATGCCCCCAGCCCGCGCACGGTTTCCGTCAACAACAGGATATGCCGCCCGACATAGTTTAAATACGAGCGCGTCAGCTGGTTTTCGAGAAGAGAACTCGCGACCCGCTCCGCGCCGGCATTTATTGGGCTTTTTTCCACCTGTTAAAAATGGGTTTCTTGCGCGGGCGGGTCAAAGCTGATTTTAGAGCCGACCGCAGGGCAGGGGATGGATTGGCTTTGAAAAACTATTCCGCGTGCACAATGACCCCGGCGATGTCCACCGAACCGTCGCTGGGGACGGTGAGCAGCAGCTCGGCGGCGAAATCTTCGGCGGCAGTGAATGGCACTTTGAACGGCTTCCATTCGGGTGTGGTGGGGACGGACTTATTGTCCACGAACTTCTTATAGGGCTCGCTCCTATCGGGCTCCCCAAATTGTTGGACCGTGACCGTCAGATTCGACTTCTTCACGCTGCGCACCCAGCCTTCCACCACTTGTTTGCTGGAGATCTTGCCTAGGCACCGGGGCCCGCGAATCTGGGCTCCGCGTGCGGCACTCGGTCCCACGGTGATCCCGACTCCCGCCGCTGCTGCGGGAGGCAGATCCGTGAGTTTGGAATACATCACGTTCACCGGCGCGGCCGCGTTGCCGTCATCCCAGCCTTTGGGCAGCCAGCCTTTGGAAACTCCACCTTCTTTGTTCTTTTGCGTGAATTCGGCACCTTCCGGGCCGAACTTGGTCACGCCTTTGGGGTCCTGCGCGATGGCCTTTTCCATGACGACCAAGGCCTCGGGGGTTTTGAGCTGTTTGAGCAATATCTGACTGCGAACCCATAGCACCTCGGTGTTGCCTGGTTCGTAAGTCGCGGCGCGGCTCGACAAGAAATCGGCCTGCTCGGGTTGATTGGCGAGTTTCGCGAGCTTGGCCAAGGCCAGCGCGTGGTTTGGCTGCAGCGCCAGTACTTCGTGCAAGTTGTTGGTGCCCCCTTCGTCCACGCGCCGGGCGATGTAGCTCGCCATGGTGACGTTGGCAAAGGGAGCAATCGTCCGGGTGCTAGGGTCACCGACGAACCAGCGGCCCAAGCGGACGAAGTTGCCATCATCGGGCAGGGCCGCCAGGGTGGTCCGCATTTCTTGAAATGTTTGGGCCAGATCCGGCAACGCTTCCTCGCCGCCGGATTCACCAAGTTTGTGCCCGCCGACGAGCTCCGCCAAGCCCCGCAGCCAAACCGGCGCTTCGCCTCGCGGGGAAACCAGCCAGATGCGCGCGGTTTTATCATCCGAGGCCGTCACCACGAATTTTCCATCGGCGCTGAATTGGGCGGACCGCACGGTGGCGTCATGCAGCAGCGGATCCGTGACCTCCTTGCCGCTCAACGCCACCCACAGCCGCGCTGCTTTGCCGCTGGTCCGCGTCAGCACGAATTGGCCGCCCGGACCGAATACCGCAGATTTCACCGCCTCTTCATTCCCGAATGGAAGCGCCACCAGTTCGCCCGTGGCGGCGTTCCAGACGCGCGTCTTCCCGTCCTCGGAAGCGGTGACCACGTATTTGCCATTCGGACTGAAGCTGGCGGAGTTCACCGCCTTGTCATGCAGCAAGGGCTCGTCCGTTATTTGTTTGCCGGTGGAAACCTGCCAGAGTCGCGCGGTCTTGTCTTGGGAGGAGGTTACCACGTGTTGGCCGTCGGGACTGAATTCAGCGGAGGTAAGTTCATCGGAAGTTTGTTTGCTCGTGTGCTCGAACGGGCTGCCCACCGGATTACCTGTCGCGGCATCCCAAACCCGCGCGGTTTGGTCTGCCGAAGCGGTGACCACCGATTTGCCATCAAGACTGAATGCGGCGCTGCGCACCGCGCGCTTATGCTTGAGTTTGTCCGTCACCAACTTGCCGGTGCTGGCATCCCAAACCCGGGCGGTGAGATTTTCCGCAGTGACAATCCATTTGCCGTCGGGGCTGAACGCGGCGGAATAAACCCGGGTATCATGCTTGAGCGTTTCGACCAGTCGGCCGGTGGCGACCTCCCAGATCCGCGCGGAGCTCCCGGCGGCCGTCAACAGCCGCTTCCCATCGGTGCTGAAGCTCGCCAACGTGACTTCCTTGTCGTGTTTCAGTGGCTCAGTCACGGATTTCCCGGTGCTGGTCTCCCAAATGCGAGCCGTCAGGTCGTCCGAGGCGGTCACCACCAATTTACCGTCCGGGCTAAAACTCGCGTAGTTAAGCCGTTTGTCGGTGTCATGACGGATCGATTCCATCACCGGTTTGCCGTTGAAAATTTCCCACACCCGCGCGGTCCGATCGGTGGATGCGGTGACAATTGCCTTGCCGTCCGCCCGGAAAGCAGCCGCTTTGATTTCGCCCTCATGCTGCATCTTTTCCGTGAGGGGTTTGCCGGTCGTGGCGTCCCAGACGCGCGCAGTCTTGTCATCGGAAGCCGTCACCAACCAGCGTCCATTGGGACTGAACACAGCGGCGTTGACCTGGGCTTCGTGTTTCATTAGATCGCTCACTGGGTTGCCGGTAGCAGCTTCCCAAACCCGGGCCGTTTTATCGCGGGAGGCGGTCAAGACCAAACGCCCATCGGGGCTGAACAAGGCAGAGTTCACCCAGTCCTTATGAGCCAGAGGTTGCCCCACCTTCTTGCCCGTGGCGGTTTCCCAAACTTGCGCAGTTTTGTCGCCCGAGGACGTCACGACCCATTTGCCATCGGGGCTGAAGTCCGCGTAGGACACGGCGGCCTCATGCTTGAGCGGTTCGCCGAACGGTTTACCCGCCGGCAGCTCCCAAAGCAGCGCCGCATTGCCCGAAGTGGTAATCAATAATTTTTCATCCCGGCTGAAATTGACCGAGTTCACCACCCCCTCGTGCAGGAGTGGGTCACCCACGGATTTGCCCGTGGCGGCCTCCCACAACCGGGCTTTCTTATCGCTGGAAACGGTTGCCAAATACTTGTTGCCCGGGCTGAAACTCAGCGCGGTAACGAAGTTATCATGCTTCAGGGAATCGGAAATAGATTTCCCATCCACGGCGTCCCAAAGATGGGCTGTATAATCTTCCGACGAAGTCGCGACCCATTTCCCGTTCGGGCTAAAATGTATGTCCTTGACGTTTTTACGGTGTTTTAACTCGATCGCCTTCCCCGTTTCCAAATCCCACAACCGCCCCATGAATCCGGCCGCGGTCACCAAACGCTTGCCGTCGGGGCTGAAGCTGGCGTCCACGACCGCAGCGTCGTGTTTGAAGGGCACCCAGCGAGGCAATATCCAGTTGCGTTGCAAAAGGACGGAAACCAGCCGGGCGGTGGCGGACTCGTTGTCCGGGGCATTGATGAGCGAACGTGATAGGAACGACAAGGCGGCGGCTTCGCTGCCCTGGTCAATGAGTTTGGTGGCTTCGTTGAAGTCGGAAACCGACAGGGTCCGGCGGGCTTGTTTGCCGCTTTCAATGGCGGCTTCCTTGGCTTTGGCTTCCTCGCGTTGGGCTTCGCGCGCGGTGTCCTCCGCCTGCTTGGCCTTCAGCGCGGACTCAACGGCCTCGTTGCGCGCGGTGATCGCTTTCTCACGCTCGGCGTGGGCCTGCGCGTTCGACGCTTCGGCTGCCTTTTGTGAAATCAGCGCGGCCTCCTTCGCTTTGCGTTCGGCTTCATTGGCGGCGAGCGCCACTTTTTCCGAGGCCACTGCCTCTCGCATTGCCCTCTCAGCGTTCTTTCGGGCGCGGTCGGCAAGTTCACGCTGATTCACCGCCTCTTTTGCGGAGCGTGTGGCTGCTTGTTCCTGCCGGTACAACTGAAAGCCCAAAACCATAAAAATCATGATGAGAGCCACGGCTCCCGCCAAGACGAGTTGCA
Source organism: Verrucomicrobiota bacterium (assembly GCA_043742955.1). Classification (GTDB taxonomy): domain Bacteria; phylum Verrucomicrobiota; class Verrucomicrobiia; order Limisphaerales; family JAYTXL01; genus JAYTXL01. Next base: position 25,049 of record JAYTXL010000055.1, read on the forward strand.
TCCGGCGCTGCTGCCGTTCATGGTCGCGTTGCTTGAGCGCATCGAAATCCACGCCGAGGATTCCGGATAACAGCTTTAGTTTTGCGTTGTTTTTTCCGTCCTTGCCTTTGCGCGCGTCGGCCGCGATCGGCTCGGTGGGGACGGTGGTGATCCGGCGGTCAGCGTCCACCCAGAAACGCACCGCTTCGGGAAAACATTCTTCCAAACCGAGCTGGGGCCGGTCGGTGACATTCGGTTCACCGTCCACGATGAGGCAGAGGACGCGGTCTTCGCGCCCCATTGACTTGAATATGCGGATTTCCTGATCCACCCACTGTGACTTCGCGGATTTTGGGGAGCAGATGACCACCAGATAGCGGGACTGTTGCAGGGCGCGGGTCAGGTTGTCGCCCAAGTTGGCCGAGCCGGGCAGCTCATCGCGGTCACGAAACACCGGAAACGCGCGTTTGGGCACGATGCCGTTGCGCGATGGCTTGCCCGTCAGATTTTTGGGCACGGAGTAAGTTTCCAGACCTTTATGCAGCCAATCGGCCCAGCTGCTGTCGGCATGGCTGTAGCTGATGAAAGCCCAGTACTTAAATTCGTTTTGCGGTTGTTCCTCTGGCATCGCGGTTTACTGGTTGAGGGTGCGAATTAAACCGGGGCCGCACCGCTGACATGCTCACCCCCAGACTCATTGGTTCCTGAGTGCTGGTTCAGACAAGGTGACAGTGACATTGAGCAGGCAAGTCAATGCCAGTTCCCCCCCTTAATGTCAAATGTTGTTGGCGTGAAAATGGTCCACTCCTTTTGCTTGCTGAATGTTTTCCCGTGCCACTATATTCGCCCCGATCAGTTTTTCCAGCTTGGTTCTGGAAATGCCTTTGATGAAAAAACGAACATTGGAAATCGTAACCCGACGGCTGGCATTGGCAAATGTCGGTGGCGGGGCCGCCGCCTGGCGGGCCGACACGAAGCCGGCGAGCGACCCCGTGAAAATGTTGTCCTGGAATCTTTCCATCGCCCGCTGATGAGCCATCCGCAGTACATCCCCAGTCCGCTGGACACATCCAAAATCAAGCTGTCGGAGGATATTCTCCAGTTGACCGATTTTTATGCGGAGAATGCCCATGAGGTTTGGGCGGAGGAGAAGATGGCCCAAGGCTGGACGCATGGTCCCAAATTGGACGAGGAAAAAAAGGAGCACCCCATGTTGGTGCCTTTCAAAGAGCTGCCCGAAAACGAAAAGCGTTATGACCGCAATGTGGCGCAAGAGAATATCAAGGCGATTTTGTCCACTGGCTATCGCATTGAACGGCCCACGGATGATTCGCTGAATGAGGAAAGCGACCTTGATGCCAAGGCGAAATTGATTCTCACCCAGTTCAAGAATCCGAAACTCACGGCCGCCGAATTGCGCCGGTTATGGGAAGAACGGTTGGCGATCATCTGGTTCCGCAACGTGGAAATTTACCGCCGCGGGGTTGAGCAGGCCCTGAAGCTGGGCGAAGCCTTCCTTGCCTTCGACATGACGGCGGAAGGGTTGCAGGCGTTCAAGCGCAATCTGCGCTTGATCCAGTTGCAGGCGCTGGCCCTGGCCCGCACCGGGGCCACCAAGCGGGCCAATCAAATCCTTGATCAATTGCGCGCCGCCGGCCACCAAGACGAGGAAACCCTCGGCCTGCTCGCCCGCACGCACAAGGATTTTTGGGCCATATCCGCCGATGAAGCCGAAAAGAAAAACAACCTGAAGATCTGCTTTGAATTGTATCTGGACTCCTACCGCCGGAACGGCGGTTATTACTCTGGCATCAACGCCGCTTCGATGGGGCTGATCTACGGCGAAAAAGAAATCGCCGAGGGCCTGGCCCGTGAAGTGACCGAGCTGTGCCAGGCCAGCCTCGCCCAACTCGGCCCCGAATCGGACGAGCGTTATTGGCTGGAGGCCACTTTGGCGGAAGCCGCGCTTATTCGCCGGGATTTCGTCATGGCCGAGGATTTTTACATTCGCGCCAGCAAGGGGGGGCAAAGCTCTGTCGTCCTGAGCCGCACGCGCGGCCAGGCTCGCTTGCTCCTCGAATATATCGATGGCAAACCCAACCGTCTGGATCACTGTTTTCGCCTGCCCCGAATCGTGGTTTTTTCCGGCCACATGTTCGATCGGCCGACCCGGTATCCCCCGCGTTTCCCTCATGCTTTGGAACCGCTGGTTCGCGAGGAACTGGGCAAGCGCCTGAAAAAGCTCAATGCCCAGATCGTGTTTTCCTCGCTTGCGTGCGGCGGCGACACCATTGTTTCCGAACTCATCCTCGAGCGCGGCGGTGAAGTCAATGTCACGCTGCCCTTCAAGAAGGGGGATTTCATCAAATCGAGCGTGGACATCTTCCCGGGGATTGACTGGGTACAGCGTTTCAACAAGGTTATGCAGGACGCGGCGACGGTCACGATTCTCAGCGAGTTGGGCGATACCAACGATGCCGCCGCCTACGATTATTGCAACATGGCGATCAATGGGTTGGCCTTGCTCAAAGGCCAGTTCCTGGGCATGGACGTCGTGCCGCTGGTCCTGTGGGACGGCTTGCGCGGCGACGGCCGGGGCGGCACCCAAACCTTTGTGGATTTTTGGGAGAAACGCGGTGCTGTGTTGGAGATTGTCGAATTGGATGAGATTGTCGCCGCAGCCCCCCCCGAACTCTATCAGCCACCGCCGGCCCCCCTGCCTTCCACGCCCCACCCCAACGGCCCGCGGCCGGTGGTGGCGACGGGCGAGCCGTTGCCAGCCCAGGAAATCAAGGCCATGCTGTTCGCTGACATTGTCGGATTCACAAAGCTTTCCGAAACGCAAGTCCCTGGTTTCGTCGAGCATTTCCTTGGCAAAGTCGCCCGGCTGATGGGCGATATGAAAAACCCGCCCATTCACCAAAACACCTGGGGCGATGCGGTCTGCTGCGTGTTCGATCATGTTTCTGACGCGGGTGTCTTCGCGCTGAATCTCCGCGACATGGTGCGGGGCACCAACTGGAATGAATGGGGCCTGCCCAACGAGTTGAACATCCGCATCGCCCTCCACGCCGGCCCCGTGTTTCCTTGCTACGATCCGGTGTTGAGAAAACTCACTTACAATGGCTCCCACGTAAACAAGACTGCCCGCATCGAACCGGTTTCAGAAGAAGGCCAAGTCTACGCCAGTCAGGCGTTCGCCGCGCTCGCTGCCTCGGAAGGCGGGGGGGGATTTGTCTGCGATTACGTCGGCACGATCCAGCTCGCCAAGAAATACGGCGCCATCGCGGTGTTCCTCGTGCGCCGGAATGTTTGAACCTAGTGGTTCCCGTCATCATTCACGCCGTCTCGGCCCACCACGCCAGCTCCAATCGCAAACGCTCCAGCGGCAGGCCCACCACGTTCGAAAACGAGCCGGAAATATTCATCACGATCTGCTCGCCGTGCTCCTGAATGGCGTAGGCCCCGGCTTTGTCCAGCGGGTTCACCTGTTTGAGGTAATTCCTAATTTGCGCGGCGGATAACGGTCGAAATGACACCGCCGTGCCCTCGGCAAAAATCCGGCAGCGATGGCTGCGCCAATGGAGCAGGCACACGCCGGTGACGACTTGGTGCGTGCGGCCCTGCAATTCGGCCAGCATCGCGCGGGCGTCCGCGAGATGCTCAGGCTTGCCGAACAGGGTGGTCCCCAGATACACCAGCGTGTCCGCGCCGAGCACGAGCGCATCAGGAAATTGTTGTGCGACCCTCCGCGCCTTGCGATACGCGTTGATCTGGCTGAGTTCTCCCGCAGTCATTTGCCCGTCGTGCAGCTCGGACGCGTGGCTCGGAATCACCCGGAACTTCACGCCCATTTCCTGCAGCAACTCCGCGCGCCGGGGCGAAGCCGAGGCCAGAATCAGCGGTGGCAGGATCATGACCCAACCCCGCCCGGTTCGCCCGCGAGCGCAGCCTCAAAGCCGGCCAGCTTAAGCGCCAGGCTCGCGTCGGAAAGCACCGGTTGGGCGCCTTCGACGTCGATTTCTGGTTCCAATTCCACCCACGATTTGCAGCCGCCGTAGCTGGGCAACAACGGCAGTTCGACGGCCTGCGGCAGACGAAACACTCTCACGGCCAGCGCGTAGATATTCCTGGTTTTGCCCCAGTCAAACCGCTCCGCCACGACTTCGTCGCGCCAGATATGCTGGCCGTGCAGGCGTTCCGCCATCGGGAGTGAATCCAGATGTTTCCACGCCACGATCTCGGCCCGGAATTGCAATCGCACCCGGTCGGCGGCGGGAAAGGCCGGCGCAATTTGATCGAAGCGCGCCTGGGCGGCGGGCAGTACGGATTCACGCTGCTGATGAAACAAAGTCGGAAAAAGCAGAAAACGGCGGTGCTCCACTTGAAACCCATCACGCCCTTCGCTGAGGCCGCCCTTGCGCAGGATCAAGATCTGTTCGCCGCGCCCCAGCGCATCGATGACCACCGCCCATTCTTTGAATGCGATCCGCACCAACCAACTGTAACGCTTGGAAGGGCTGGCGTCGAGTGGGGAACCGCCCGGAGTGGCTGTGGGGTTTCGTATCCAGTTTCGTATCCATACTTGCCACTCCGCCGGACTTCCCCTAACCTCCGCGCACCTATGAACCAAGCCATTCGCCTAAAACTTTTCCTGATGATGGTGCTCCAGTTTTTCATCTGGGGCGCTTGGCTGCCGCTGATCTTTGGCTACTTGCCGAGCCTCGGTTTCACGCCCGGCCAGCAGGCGTGGATTCTTAATGCGTTTCCCATCGCGGCCATCGTGGGAATGTTTTTCAGCAACCAATTCGCGGATCGTAATTTTGCGGCGGAAAAATTCCTCGCCTTCAGTCACCTGGTCGGTGGACTGGCGATGATCGGTCTGGCGTTCACGCGGGAGTTCTGGCCGTTCTTCGGCCTGATGCTGGTCCATTGCCTGTTCTACGTGCCCACAATTTCCATTACCAATTCAATTGCGTTCACCCACATGAAGGACGCGCAGCAGGAGTTTGGCATCGTGCGCATGGGCGGCACCATCGGCTGGATTCTCGCCGCCTGGCCGTTCACTTTTATTCTCGTGGATTGGGCGAAAGTGGACGCGACCAAGGGGAGCGGCTTCGTGGACTGGATGGGCGCCGTGCTCGGCTCCGGACTGACCGGCGATCCGCTGAAAGAAGCGACGAAGTGGACCTATGTGGTGGCCGGCATCGCGTCGCTTCTGCTGGCGGCATTCAGCCTCGTGCTGCCGCAGACACCGCCGAAGAAGAGCCAGGCGGGCACGGAGAAACTCGCCTGGTTGGAGGCGCTCAAACTGCTCCAGCATCCGTTCATCCTCGTGCTCTGGCTGGTGACGTTCGTGGACGCCTTTGTGCATAACTGCTATTTCAACTGGACCGGCACTTTTCTGGGCAGCGCCACGGTCGGCATCCCCGGCAACTGGATCATGCCGGTGATGAGCGTTGGGCAGGTCGCGGAGATTGCCACCATGTTCATCCTCGGCGTGACCTTGAAGCGCCTGGGATGGCGCACCACGATGGTGATTGGCATCCTGGGCCACGCGGCCCGATTCGCGGTGTATGCGTTCCTCCCGCAGCACCGGGAATTGATCATCATGGTCCAAGTGCTTCACGGCATTTGCTACGCCTTCTTCTTTGCCACGGTCTACATTTTTGTGGATGAATTCTTCCCCAAGGATGCCCGCGCCAGCGCGCAAGGCCTGTTCAACGTGATGATCCTCGGCGTCGGTTCATTGGTCGCCAACAGTGTCTGTCCCTACCTCATCCAGGAGGTCTTCACGCGCGACAAAGTGACCGACTTCCAGAGCCTGTTCCTCGTCCCGTTGGCGGCGGCATCGCTCGCGGCGCTGGCCCTGGCCTTATTCTTCCACCCACCCCCCAAAGGGCAGTCTGATGGCGGCGGCCCGCCGGCCCCGGCGCACTGAGTCGGATCCCAAATGGGAGCGCGCGGGAGAGTGGCCGTGAAAGAGGCCGGCGTGACATCGACGGGGCGCATTCAGCACCAAGAGTTAAGGAACAAATCACGCACGAACGCCGGAGGCTGCTCCATCAGGGGGATACCTTGTTTCTCACCCTCGTCGGTCCACCCTTGGACATGAATTGACAGTTCCCGTCAGCCCCTTCCCGGATGTACCCGCGAGTTTGACATCCTCACCCGCCTCCTTATTTTCATCCCGCATGTCAAAGACGCCGCCCCATTCCCTCATCCGCCTGCGCGGAGTCCGGCACAATAACCTGAAAGGGTTCGATCTCGATCTGCCGTTGCGCCAGCTCATCGTGGTTACGGGCCTGAGCGGATCGGGCAAGAGTTCACTGGCGTTCGACACGCTGTTCGCCGAAGGCCAACGCCGTTACATCGAAACATTTTCGCCCTATGCCCGGCAATTCTTCGACCGGATGGACAAGCCGCGCGTGGACAGCATTGAAGGCATCCCGCCCGCCATCGCCATCGAGCAACGCAACGCGGTCAAATCGACGCGCTCCACGGTCGGGACGATGACCGAGCTGTGCGAGTATCTGAAGCTGCTCTGGCCCCAAGTGGCCCACCTGCATTGCCGCGAGTGTGGTCAACGGGTGCGGAAAGATTCGCCCCAACAAATCTGGGTCACGCTCACCTCAAGTGGGTCTGCCAACGCACCCCGCCCAGAGTTGCTGGTGACCTTCAACCTGCCCCTCACCGAAAAGCTATCCCTCGACGAATCGTTGAACCTGGTGGCCAAGCAGGGGTATCAACGCCTTTTGCTGGCGGGTGAGATGGTCCGCCTGGAGGAGGCATCCCTCCGCATCACGGCGCAGCCAGCCCCCGTCCAAAACTTAACCATCATCCAAGACCGCCTTCAAGTCAGCGATGCCAATCGCTCCCGCCTGGTGGAATCCTGCGAACAGGCTTATCACTTCGGCAAAGGAAAGCTGGCGATCTACCCGCTCAAACCATCGCCCACAAAGCCTGGAATTTTTCCCGGCGAACCGCTTCGATTCTCCCATCATCTGCATTGCGCCACCTGCAATCTGGAATATCGCGAACCCACTCCGGCGCTCTTCAGCTTCAACCATCCCCTGGGCGCGTGCCCGACCTGCCGCGGCTTTGGTCGCACGATCACGATCGATTACGAGCGCGCGATCCCCGACCGCTCGAAGACCCTGGCCGAGGGTGCGGTCAAGCCATGGCAAAGCGGGCACGGGTTGGAATCGCACGAGGATCTGCTGAAGTTTTGCAAAAAGCGCAAAATCCCCACCAGCGTTCCCTTCGCTAACCTGCCGGCAGGCGTGCAGCGCTGGGTCGTCGAGGGCGACCCGGAGTACGACTCCGATGAGGCGCATCGCTGGCCGCGCGCGTGGTATGGTGTGAAAGGCTACTTCCGCTGGCTCGAATCCAAGGCGTACAAAATGCATGTGCGCGTCCTCCTCTCGCGCTATCGCTCCTACCAGACCTGCGCCGCGTGCGGGGGTAAACGTCTCCAGCCGGAGGCGCTGCTGTACACCCTCCCGCTCTCGGTGGAAAAAATAATCAGTAATCCGTCCGGGGCTTCGCCCGCTGCTGCACTGAATCCTGATTCACCGATTACTCCCTGCTCCCTCGCCGACTTCTATGCGCTGTCCATTCGCGACGCGCTCCGGGTCATCGAAATGCTGCGTTCCGCTCACACCACCGCTCCCTCTGACCCGCTCGGTTTGGTGCTCGCAGAAATCCATGCCCGCCTCGGCTATCTCGCCGATGTGGGCCTGAATTATCTCACGCTCGACCGACCCATGCGCACGCTTTCGGGCGGCGAAACGGAACGCGTGAACCTGACAACCTGCCTCGGCACGCGCCTGGTCAACACCCTCTATGTCCTCGACGAACCCAGCGTCGGCCTGCATCCCCGCGACACCGCGCGGCTCGTGGGAATTCTCGAGCGTCTGCGCGACACGGGCAACACCGTCGTCGTGGTCGAACATGAAGCCAGCGTCATGCGCGCCGCCGATCAGATTATTGATCTGGGCCCGGGCCATGGGGACGCGGGCGGTGAACTCGTTTTCCAGGGCTCGCTGGCTGAACTTCTCCGCCACCCGACTTCACTCACCGGACAATACTTGAGTGGCCGGAAACAGATGGATTCGCCCCGCCGCCGGGCCGTGGATCGGGAGCGCAAGGATGCAGCACCGCCGGGCGAACCCGCCGCGCTCCGCCTGACGGGGGCGAATACCCACAACCTCAAAAACCTCACCGTCGCGATTCCGCTGGGCCGTTTCGTCTGCCTCACCGGCGTGAGCGGGTCGGGCAAATCCACCCTCGTCCGTGACTGCCTGCTCCCGGCGCTCCAAGCCCAACTCCAGCGCACCGCGCCGCCGATCGTCCCAGGCTCCGACCCCGCCGAAGCCCCCGATCCTTCCGATGCCTCCAGTGATGATTCCCCGGATTCCACCCGCCTTCCGCCCGCGTCGCTTTCCCTGTCCGGCGCGGAACACCTTGGCCACGTCATCCTCGTGGATCAAAGCCCCCTCGGCAAAACGCCGCGCTCAAACCCAGCGGTTTATATCGGTGCCTTCGACGATATTCGGGAAGTCTTTGCCCACTCGGAACCGGCCCGGCAACGCGGATTGAACCCCAGCGCCTTCAGCTTCAATTCCGCCCAGGGCCAGTGCGAACAATGCCGCGGCGCGGGCTTCGAGAAAATTGAAATGCAATTCTTAAGCGATGTATTCATCCGGTGCCCGGCCTGCGCCGGACGACGCTATCGCGCGCACATTTTAGAAGTGAAACTGGGCGGGAAAGCAATCCGTGAATCCATAAACGGTAATCCTTCGGGCCGAAGCCCCAACCCACCGGCAACCACATCCGTTTCATCCAATATTGACGTACTGAATGCTGGTTTACCGGCTCCCCAAGCCTGGAGCATTGCCGACTTGCTCGACGCCACCGTCGATGAGGTCATCCCGTTCCTCGCCACCTTCACCGATTCCCGGCCGGCGCGGCGGGCCGTGGCGAGCCTGTCCCTGTTGCAAGAGGTCGGCCTGGGCTATCTTCGGCTGGGCCAGCCCATCAACACGCTGTCCGGGGGCGAAAGTCAGCGGCTGAAACTGGTGCGTCATCTGGGGGATGCGAGCACGGGGATCGGGGCGCGTCCAAGGGCCACCAAAAACCTGGCGCACAAGCTTCCCCGCGGGGAGCCCCCACCAGCGCCGCCCTGTAAACCCACATTTTTCCTATTCGACGAACCCACCACCGGATTGCACTTTGAGGACACCCGGGTTTTGCTGGCGGTCTTTCAACGATTGGTCGATGCCGGGCATTCCGTGCTGGTGATCGAGCATAACCTGGACGTGATTCAGGCCGCCGACTGGCTCATTGACCTTGGCCCGGAAGCGGGCGATGGGGGAGGTCAGGTGGTCGCCCAAGGCCCGCCCGATATCGTGGCGGCCAGCGCCCGCAGCCATACCGCTCAAGCGCTCCGGAGCGTCCGGGGTGGGAGCAGGTGATTTGCCGCGGTTGAAAACATTGGCCGGGTCAATTAGCCTGCGAAGCATGGCCGAGATTCAAACACCGCCGACCCAGCCGGACACCCGCCGCGCGGAGCAGACCAATCCCCAGTCGGGATTGGAGCCGGGCTACCTGGTCGTCTGCTGGGATGATCCGGTGAATCTGATGGATTATGTCACCCACGTTTTTTGCGTCGTGTTTGGCTGGCCGAAGGCGAAGGCGGAATTTCACATGCTGCAGGTGCACCATCAGGGCAAGAGCGTATTGCTGCGGGACAGCTGGGAGAAAGCCGAGCACTATGTTCACGAGCTGCAGAAGTACTCCCTGCACGCAACCTTGGAGCGCGAATAAGTGAAACGCCTCGATGCCGACGGGAACCCGTTCCGCTTTCAGCTGGCCGCGCAGGAAATGGAACTGCTCATCGGGCTCCTGTCACTTTATCCCGTCGCGCCGGCCGCGTTTCACAAGCTAAACGGGGATCAAACCGCGCGCGTCCAGGCGGCCCAGGTCGAATTGGAGGAAGCCTTGACGGAGCGCAAGGCGGAGAACCAACGCCAGCTGCACACCTTGCTCCAGACCGATGAATGCCTGCAGCGAGTTCCGCCGGACTGCACTCTGACCCTCACCTCCACCCGCATGAACTGGCTTTTGGAAGTGCTAAATGAGGTGCGCGTGGGCAGTTGGCTGCGGCTGGGTCAACCGGACAGCCCGGAACGCCTGCGCCTCGCCCAAAGCAACGAAGCCAATCTCCGCCCGCTCTGGGCGATGGAGCTGAGCGGGTATTTTCAAACCGCATTGCTGGAGGCCCTCCACCCCCGCGCAAATACCGACGCCGCCGGCAGTTCTGATGGTTGACGGAAAAGCCGGGCGGGTTATGCTCGCGATCACGTCCCGCGATTTGAATTTTTTTCCGACGCCCTGCGTCGGCATTCTCAAAGCGTGCAAACGAAAACACATATCTGACATGAACAACTTAATTCCCTGCCGGTGGGCCCGGGCACTGGCGATCCTGCTGCTCGCGGCTTCTTCCTTGCCGGCACAAACGAATAGCGCGCCCCCGCTGTTCCCCGATAAAAACCTGGAAGCGGCCGTGCGCAAACTGGTCTACGAAAAAAGAGACAACACCAATGCGCTCCTCGAGGCGGACGTGGTGAACCTTTCCACGCTTCCCGCCGCAGGAATGAAAATATCGAGCCTGGCCGGGTTGGAAAAATGCCGCAGCCTCGCGTCCCTGGACCTGTCTGGCAATGCCATCTCCGATCTGGCACCACTAAAGAGCCTGACCAACATCCAGTATTTGAATCTCGCCTCCAACTCAGTGAGTGACCTCGCCCCCCTGGTTGAAATCAAAGCGCTTCAATACATCGAGCTGTCCCACAATCAGGTGAAGGGCCTGCAACCCTTGAGCCAATTGACAAATCTGACGTCGCTTTACCTGACCCACAACCAGGTGAGCGATCTTGCTCCGCTCCTCAAACTGCCGCGGTTGACCACGTTATATCTCGACCAAAATAGCGTCCAAAACATCCAGGGCATCAACGCCCTGACCCGGCTATCAATGCTGTCACTCAGCCGAAACGGGCTGACGGACATCGCCGCGCTGGATGGCCTGACTTCCTTGAGCAGCCTCTTTCTCGAGCACAACAAGATCGCCAACCTCACTCCGCTGGTGACCATGCTGAAAAAGGATGCGGACGGTCCGCAACATTTTGCGCCGTTCATCAATATTTATCTCACTGGCAACCCCGCCCCCAAGAGCCAGATCTCCAAGCTCAAGGCCGCCGGCGCGCGCGTCACGCCCTGAAATCGGGTGACAAAGAACCAGCCCAAATCCATCGGCTCAAGTTCCTGGCTCTGGCCCCGCGGTCAACTCCTGTTCAAATCCAGTTTCGGAACCCGGGTTCAATCCAAATTCGGGATTCGAGTTAAGCATGACCTTGCTTGACGTAAGCAAGCACCTTCTGCGGATCGCCCTTTACCGACCAGACCAACCGGAGAAAATCCGCGGGATGAATGTTCAGGCGGCGCAGAAACTGCCGATCTCCGCCGCAGAGATACATGAGTTCCGGGGGCATTTCCCCGCGCAACTTCGCCTCGGCCTTCTGGATGATGCGCGGCAGCCAGGGAATCCCCCCCAGCTCGGCGCTCTTCGCGGGTAACCGGTCGGAGTCAACCACCTTTCCCGAAGGCCGGCCCGCTTGCTCCACCTGCAGGTAATCCCGGCGCACGGCCGTGACCAGCAGCACAGTTTCAAAGGCCGGCTCGCCGCCTTGGCACCCATCCTCGACAAAATCGAACACCTCCTGCGGTGAACAGCCAATGGCCGCGAGCAAGGCGGTCTGCTGGCTGGAGAAATAAGCCGCCGGATTGCGCTCGCCAGCGCGATACACGGACACCGCGTGGTCATAAAGCTTTTTGAAGTCCTCGGCCCAATCGATATTTTGCATGCGCCAACCCTACGCCCGGCCCGGAAGTTTGGCTAGCTTCACGTCAGGATCCCAGCCGCGCAAGGGATTGTTGGAGCGCAAACCGGGGGCCCAACGTGTTTAACCGGAACCAAGACGTTGGGAAGAAAGACAACTGCCGATGGACGGCGATAAACGCAGCTGAAAGCAGCCGGCCGAGCCGCTGAAAGCGTGGCCCCCTTCGGCGACTATTTACGGGCACCGCTTTCCATTCACCCAGCTGCGGTTTTGCTTCGGTTTCGTCGGCCTGGTTCTAGTTTAAGGATTTGCTGCCGACCAAAGGGTCTCCGCCGCAATTGGTTGACGCCAAAAAGCGGACACTGGACCCGGGGTGCGAAATAGCAGCCAAAACCAAAACCAACGACCTGTGAGGTCCGGCTTTGGCCCTTCTCCCCCCCCTTAAATCCTTTGACGCCTTGGGAGGGTTCCCGTAGGTTCCACCGACTATTTTTTTATCATGCTTGGATTTATCATCAAAAAAGTCATCGGGTCGAAAAACGACCGGGATGTGAAGAAAATGCGGCCCTTGGTGGCGAAGATCAACGAGGTGGAAGCCTCCTACCAATCGCTTTCCCCCGAGGCCCTGCGCGCGAAGACCGCCGCGTGGAAGATGCGCCTCTCGGCCATCCCGGATGACGCCGCCCTGGCCGCCGCCCTGAACGAAATCCTGCCCGAGGCCTTCGCCGCCGTGAAGAACGCCTGCCGCCACCTGTGCGGCCAGGATATTGTCGTGCGCGGCCAACCGCTCCGCTGGGAGATGGTGCCGTTCGACGTGCAGCTCATTGGCGGCATGGCTTTGCATGGCGGCCGGATCGCAGAAATGGCCACCGGCGAAGGTAAAACCCTCGTCGCCACCCTGCCGGTATTTCTCAACGCCCTCACCGGCCGCGGCGTGCACGTCGTCACGGTCAACGATTATCTGGCCGCGCGCGACAGCGAATGGATGGGCGCGGTGTACCGTTTTCTCGGGCTGACGGTCGGCTGCATTTTGCATGATCAACCGCCCAGCGTGCGGCGCGAGCAGTATTATTGCGACATCACCTATGGCACGAACGCGGAGTTCGGCTTCGATTACCTGCGCGACAACGGCATGGCCACCACCGCCGAGGAGCAGGTGCAGCGCGGACATTACTTCGCCATCGTGGACGAGGTGGACTCGATTCTCATCGACGAGGCGCGCACGCCCCTCATTATTTCCGGCCCGGCCGTGGTGAGCCTGGAAAACAAGAACTACGAGCAGTTCAAACCGGCCATTCAAGCGATCCAGTCCGCCCAGCAAAAACTTTGCAACCGCTTCCTCTCCGAGGCGGAGCCCCTGATCCAGAAACTGCGTCCCGAGGATGGTTCCAATGCGAAAAGCCCGGAAGAATTGGAGCGGGAAATCGGTTTGCTGCTCTACCGCGTGAAGCTGGGCCAGCCAAAGTCTGCCGGCTTGATGAAGGTGCTGGAAGATCCGGAGAATCTAAAGCTGATGAACAAGGCGGAGCTGGAGCTGCACGCCGACCAGAGCAAGAAAGATCTTTACGCCCAAAAGGAGGAGTTGTTTTTCGCCATTGAAGAAAAGAGTCACGAAGCTGACTTGACCGAAAAAGGGCGCAATTTCCTCAGTCCGCAAGACCCGGATGCCTTCATGTTGCCGGACATCATCACGGCCTTTCACGAGGTGGACACCGGGCCGGAGACGGACGTGCGCACGCGGTTGGAGGCGAAGGCGAAAATCCAGGCGGAATTCGAGCGCAAGGCCGAACAAATCCACGTCATCGCGCAGTTGCTCAAGGCCTATTGCCTCTATGAAAAAGATGTCCAGTATGTGATCCAGGAAAACAAGGTCATCATCGTGGACGAGAACACCGGCCGCCTGATGACCGGTCGCCGCTGGAGCGACGGCCTGCACCAGGCCGTTGAAGCGAAGGAAGGCGTCGAGGTGGAGCGGGAGACGCAGACCTACGCCACCATCACGATCCAGAATTATTTCCGGCTTTACCACAAGCTGGCCGGCATGACTGGCACGGCGGAAACCGAGGCGCAGGAGTTCCTCGACATTTACAAGCTCGGGGTGCTGGTCATCCCCACCAACCGGGTCGTCGCCCGCAAGGACGCCAACGATACGGTGTATAAAACCAAACGCGAAAAGTTCAACGCCGTCCTCAAGGAAATTCAAACCATCCATGCTGCCGGCCGCCCCATCCTCGTCGGCACGGTGTCGGTGGACACCAGCGAACAGCTTTCACGCATCCTGAAAAAGGCGAGCATCGTTCATTCCGTTCTGAATGCGAAGTATTACCAGCAGGAGGCGGAAATCATCGCCCGCGCCGGGCAGCGCGGCTCCGTCACCATCGCCACAAACATGGCGGGCCGCGGCACCGACATCAAACTGGGCGCGGGTGTGGCCGACCTGGGCGGATTACACGTCCTCGCCACCGAACGCCATGAGGCGCGGCGCATCGACCGGCAGCTGCGCGGCCGTTGCGCACGCCAGGGCGACCCTGGTTCCTCCCACTTTTTCATCGCCTTGGAAGACGATTTGATGCGGCTCTTCGGCTCCGACAAAATCGTGAAGGTAATGGAAAAAGTGGGCTTGGAAGAGGGCCAGGAGCTCGAACATTTCATGCTCGACCGCTCGATCCAGACCGCACAGAAACGCGTGGAGCAGCATAATTTCCAGGCGCGCAAACGGACGCTTGAATATGACGACGTGATGAACAAGCAGCGCGAGGTCATTTACGGCTTCCGCAATGAGATCATCCACGGCGATGACATCCATGACCGGCTCATGGACATCATGGAGGAAGTCATCATTTCCAAAGTTGAGGAGTTCACCGCGTCCGATGCCGACGTTGCCGAGTGGAATCTGCGCGGCTTGTCCGACTGGGTGAATCTGAACTTTCCCATCGGCTTGCCGGAGGAACAAATCATCAAGGCGGCGCGTTCTGGAAATGAAGAACCGGTGCCCGGCTCCGTCTACGAAGCGCTCAGCCCGTCGCAATTCGCGATCTGCCAGTATCTGGGCAAGGCCATCCGCGACGCCTATGAACTGAAAGTCAGTTTTGAAAACCCCGACGCCCTCCGGACCGTCGAGCGTTACACCATCCTCACGGCCATCGACAAGCTCTGGCAGGAGCACCTTTATGGCATGGACGGCCTCCGCAACAGCATCGGATTGCGCGCCTATGGCCAGCGCGATCCGCTGCTCGAATACAAGGCGGAAGCGTTCAAGATTTTCGCGGAGCTGATGGTCAATGTGAAGACGGAGATTTGCCACAATATCTTCCGTAGCGCCTCGAGCATGATGGCCTTCGAAAATTTCATGCGCAATCTCCCGCAGCAAACCGTCCACCAGGAAACCAGCGCGTTCGGCGAGCCTCCCCCCCAAGCCAGTCCCAGCGATATGGTCAGCGAGGCCAATGAAATCGTTTCCCAAGCCAAGCCCATCCGCACCGGACCCAAAGTCGGACGCAACGACCCCTGCCCCTGCGGCAGCGGCAAGAAATACAAGCAGTGCTGCGGGCGGTAATCCCCGTAACCGAAACCGATTAAGAATCTTTCGGGGGGGTGAAACGCCCCGCCTCGCCGAACGGAGTCGCGTCTCCCCGTAGCCACAACCTTCAGGTTGCGCCTGGGTGCTGGGACGCAGCCTGAAGGCTGCGGCTACGTGCTGGTTTTCCCCGGCGGTGGACAATTTTTTGAGTGCTTTTTGAATAAAATGCGTCTACTACTTCAACTTAACGAAACGGATCTGCCATGAAAACCATCAAGACTATTATCCTCTCCGCCTTAATCGCCGGCGTTCTCGCCGCCCCGCTGTCCACTTGGGCGGTGGACAAGAAAGCTGAAAAGAAAGCCGGGGCCACCAAACCCTACCCCCTGACCACCTGCATCGTGGCCGATGACAAACTCGACAAGGATGCCGTCGCCTTCGATTACCAGGGACGGCAATTCAAGATTTGCTGCGAGAGCTGCCGCAAAGATTTCGACAAGGAACCCGCCAAGTTCGTCAAAAAGCTGGACGACGCGGAAAAGAAACTCAAGTAGTAGCCGGGTTTGATTCCGGGCCAGCCAAGTGGCGGCCCCTTCAATTCAGAAAATTGAACTTGCGTAATTTCTTTTTCACCGCTTAATTGCAAACGATTTGCAAATGAGACGAACAGCACGCGGTTTCGGCATGGTCGCCAAATCCGGCATGGCGGCCTTGCTGGTCGTGCTTTTGCTCTGGCTGGCGACCCTCGCCAGCACCTCGACCTTTCATCAATCGCTCCACGCGGACACCGATGCCGGGGGACACCACTGCGTCATCTGCGTTTTCGCCCACGGCCTGCTGGATACCGCCGGCGTGGGTGTCCTGGCAGTTCTCTTCGTTGCCCTCTGCGTTGAACTGGCGCTACTGGCCCGAACGGTGGCGTTGACCTCCATTGACCTTCGGCTTGCTCCGAGCCGTGCCCCGCCTTGCTTCTCCGCTCCCTCCGCCCGTTAGTTTCCGTTCGATCGTCCAGTTGTGAACCCGGTGCAGCCTGCGTATGGCTGCCCATATTTCGGAGCAGTCATGAAATTTAATCAATTGTTAGGGTGGTCGTCTGCCCTTTGCCTGTGCGCGCTGCCGCTCCAGGCCCAGACGGCCAATGAAGTGGAGCAGTTGCGAAAACAAGTCAAAGAATTGCAGGAGAACTTTGAGAAGCAGCAAAAGCTGCAGCACGAACAGATCGAGGGTTTGAAGCGCCAGATTGAATTGCTGCAGTTGCCTTCCGCAAAATCCCCCCCGTCGCCCCCCGCCGCCAACGTCGCGAAATTGCCGGCCGACACGGCCGTCGCCGCCCCACCCGTGGATGTGAAACCGCGCTGGTCACCGGCGGATGGCCTGCGCATCGGCGGTGCCAAAAGCTATCTGGATATCTCGTTCGACGCCCTGTTCGCAGCCGGTGGTTCCACGTCGCCTAACATCGGCACCCTGCAGCAGGGCGGCCACGACCCGACGCAACGCGGCTTCACGGTGCAGAACCTGGAGCTAACGCTTTCCGGCAACGTCGACACCTATTTTCGGGCGCAGGCGAATCTGGTGTATCAGCTCAATCCGCAGGGCCAGTCCACCTTCGAGGCGGAGGAGGCCTATCTGGAAACCCTTTCCCTACCCGGCAATTTTCAAGTCAAGGCCGGCCAGTTCTTCACCGAATTCGGCCGGCTTAATTCAACCCATCCGCACGCGTGGACTTTTGCGGATGCACCCCTCGTCAACAATCGTTTACTCGGCGGGGACGGTCTGCGCAACCCGGGCGCCCGCTTGTCGTGGCTGCTGCCCACGCCCTTTTATTCGGAGCTCTATTTCGCGGTTCAAAACAGCCAGGGCGAAACCGCGCACAGCTTCCGCAATGACAATGGCGGCGCGCCGATCTTCGGACGTCTCACCGCCCAACGTCCTGTAGTGTCCCTCAGTGACATGCTGTTTACTCCGCGTTACGCCGTGTCGTTCGACCTCACGGAAAACCAGGTGTTGCTCGCCGGCGCCTCGGCGGCGTTCGGACCCAACGGTTCCGGACCGCATGTCGGCACGCAGATCTACGGGTTGGATTGGTTCTGGAAATGGAAATCACCGCAGCATCACGGTGGCTTCCCCTTCGTCTCCTGGCAGACCGAGGCCATGCTCCGCCGTTACCAAGCGGGCGCCTTTAATTGGGATCTCAATGGCAACTCCGCCGTGGATGCGGGCGAAAACGACCTTGATGGCAATGGGGTTCCCGACGCGCTCTCCCGGGAAACCCTGAGGGACTATGGGTTTTATTCGCAGCTCGCCTACGGCTTCAAACCCGGCTGGATCGCGGCGTTGCGCGGTGATTTCGTCACCGGTGCCACGGCGAATTACGAACGGTTGTTCGGGCGCGACCCCGACCGGGCCGCACGCTGGCGGGTCTCTCCCAACCTGACCTGGCTTCCCAGCGAGTTCTCCAAAATCCGGCTGCAATACAATTACGACATGCGGGACGGCATCGGCCCGGATCACTCGCTTTTTCTGCAATTCGAGTTCATGCTCGGCGCGCACGGGGCACACAAATATTAGCTGGTCGCCACTCACAATTTATACCCCTCTGAATCATGAAAAAAAACATCCTCCTCGCCGGCGCACTGCTGCTGGCCATTACCGTCCAGGCTAAACTCAACGTCGTCGCCACCACGTCTGATTTCGGGGCGATCGCAAAAGAAATCGGCGGCGATCACATCGAGCTCGCAACGCTGGCCAAACCGACGGAAGACTCGCACTTCGTGGATGCCAAGCCGAGCTTCATCGTCAAGCTGAACCGCGCCGATGCGCTCAT
>JAYTXL010000056.1:0-18352 GCA_043742955.1 Verrucomicrobiota bacterium
CGAATTGATCCTGCTTCGCCATCACATTCCTCAGACTATGGCGAAAATACGCAAACCATCCTTTGCGGGTCTGATTCACATCCGCCACCATTTCCCGCATCGGTCGCGGATTCAGTCGAGCCGTCTTCTCCCGGATCGTCGCTCGAAATCGGTCGATGCTTTTCTGGCGCGGCCACCGATAGCCTCGCTCGAAGTGATAGCCCAGCAAGTCGAATCCGCCCTTCTGGCTGGCATCCACAATGCGGGTTTTGGCTGGGGGCAGCGTTAAACCCGCTGCCTCCACCCACCCCATGCGCCCCCGCAGCCCGGCAATACTTCTTGTTCCGGACGGGCTTGGCCTCCGATTCGCATGGCATTGCTATCGGCGGATCTTCGGACTTCGCACACTAGTCGCAGTCGCATCAGTCGCATCAGGCCGTATCGAGTTTGTGTCGCCGCCCGCTTTGGGCCACTGTTCTACGGACTATCCATCCACTTCCAGTTGCTCTCCACCCCGTGTTGCCACGCCGCAGTTACTTTCAGTTTGTGGCGGGAAGCTCCGCCACAGTGGGACTCTCACCCTCCTATGCATGCTCACTCTCAAGCGCACGACGGCGGCGGTGCTCCGGCGCTTTTCGGCGAGACGGGTCATGACACACCGGTAATTCTGGGTTCCTTCCGCCACGCAACAAAGCAGCGCCGCAGCGCACGCACTCCAAGATCGGAGCATTACCCACAACTTCAGGGTGAAAAACCAGACGCTGGGCGTGGTCCTGGCCGCAAAGGGTTCACCTGCTTTGCGCGGCGGCGGACGCCTCTAACGAATGTTCCCCAGCCGGCCGTCAATCCGGCGGCACAACTCGCCCAACGAGCGCCCACGCCGGCGTGCGGACCGCCACTGCCCCTCACCTTTGACAACCTTTTGTTGCATATGCAACAAAAGGTTGTCAAAGGTTCTGGCGCGGATGTTGGGGTTGGGCGGACTCGCCCGGGTGGCCGGCCCGGAACCAGGTTGCGTCTGGGATTTCTTCCGTCGGGACGGGGGGCGGCACGGGGCACCCAATCACGTCGCAAAAGATCTCGAATCGATGTGGGTAAGGCTCAGGTCCAAGACGCTGCCGCGCGGGTCAAGGCTCATTGCGGTTCTGTCAGGTCTTCGCGGTTGGGCCGCCTATTTCGGCTCCAGACAGAATTCCAAACCGCGCGCCACGCCGTGGCCAAACGGTTGATGGCTCACATAACCCTGATGTTCCCGCACCTTTTCCTTCACTGCATCGATGGCATTGAGCGGCGCCACGATCCAGCGGGCCACGGCGCGGTCGAGCATGGGCAGATCGTTGAAGTGGTCCCCCGCCACAAAAACCACATCACGGGTCAGACCAAGCTGGCGGGTGATCTCGGCGAGCGCGGTTCCCTTGTTGTAGGCTT
The DNA here is from genome assembly GCA_043742955.1 of Verrucomicrobiota bacterium. Lineage (GTDB taxonomy): Bacteria > Verrucomicrobiota > Verrucomicrobiia > Limisphaerales > JAYTXL01 > JAYTXL01. The sequence goes on from JAYTXL010000056.1 coordinate 1,408, forward strand.
CGTGGCTGAAGCGGGCATAGACATCATTGCGCACCAGGGTGAGCTGCGGCACTTCCCGGCAATATTCCTCCATGAACGCCTGAATGTCATTCCCGCTCGCAAGATCTTCGGCGATCAGGCAGAACGGCGAATACGGATCTTCATACACGGTGGCGGAATGGTGTTCGTTGATCCAGGCAGTCAGGCGTGGTAAATCCCCCCGCACCCGGGCAAAGAGAAGCTCATGGGCTTGGGTGCAGGCGGAATTCCATTCCTGCAAAGCCACATAGCTGGAGTCTTCATGGCGGTAGATCTCCCGCTCGACGGTAACGATCCAATCCGGTTGGATGCTGAGGTGGGCGCGGGCCATGGTTTCCAGCAGGCTCGACAAGTCGCGGCCGGTGTTGATGACCCAGTGCGCGCCTTGCCGCTGTAAACCGCCAATCAACGCCTGCAAATCACGCGGCACGGGCGGGTTTTCAAACTCGGCATGCAACGTGCCGTCGAAGTCCGTCGAGATAAGCTGAATCGGCAGGGACATGGCAAAGTTCGTCTGCGGAAAGAAGGAGTTATTGTGGGAGGTGTTCCACGTTGCCATTCGCCAACACCACCATTTGGCTGCCGTCGCGCAGGCGCACCCGGATCATAACCGCCCGGGGTTGACTGGGGTCGGCGCTCAACAGGAAGGTGACATCCGTCCCCTCAAAGGCGCGCACATCTTCGGCGGTGAGATAACCACCGACGACCAACTCGCGCAGCTTCAGGGAAGGCGGGAGGGGTTTGGACTCCCCCTGCTGGTCGCGGGAATACGCCTGGACGGCGGCGATCAATTTGGCGGCCTCCACTGGCGGAGCTGAGGCTGGCGGCCGCCACCAGGCGGTCACGGCCACGTAGGCACCGAGGCCGACCGCAATGATCGAAATTACGAGAATGATGAATTGTCGAGGTTTCATATGCGTGGCCATCCGCCCGCCGACCTGTTCCTGTTAAAACACGTTCCACGGATCAAGGCCATTTAAATCCCGCCGGAGGCGCCGGAATAATTTTGTTAATCCACGAAAGGAAGCAAACAATCCCAATTCCCGGTGATTATCGGTGGAGTGGCCGCACGGTCGTGCGGCCTCGGCGATCCGTAGTGGCAAGGGCGTCTCGCCCGTTGTGTTCCCGCCCGCGCAAAGGTTCGCCGCCAAAGAACCTCGCGGGCGGGACGCCCGTGCCACAAATCCGCAGTCGCACGGCGTGAATGCACGGCCTGCTATTTACCGGCAGTCATTGGTAATTGCTATGAACCCAGCACGGCGTGCGCCCGGGCGATTATTTTTGACTGGTGGCACCCTCCGTCGGTCGGGCCGCCACCAGTTCATAAATTTTCCCGTCAAACGCCAGCGCGTAGAGCTCGCCGACGGCATCCTCGCCAAAGCTGGCGATGTTGCGCACCGGATTGGGTTTGATCAATGTGCCGCTGGCCGTGACCTGTCCGCCCGCGTAACGCAAGCCCCAGACCGTGCCGAATTGATAGTCGGCATAAACATAAACGCCGCGCAATGGCGGCAGCTTCTTCCCGCGATACACGTAACCGCCAGTGATACTCACCCCATGCGTATGGTCCGGAAATTTGGATTCCTTCGCCAGCACGGGATTGTGGCCGTATTCGATGACCGGGTCGATAAACTTCGCCCCGGCGGGCGCGGGTTCCTTGAACGGGTGAAAACCCTCGCGAAAATTCCACCCATAATTTCCACCCTTCACAATCAAGTCCACCTCCTCAAATTTGTTTTGCCCCACGTCGCCCGCCCACAACTGCTTGGTTTGCCAGTCGAAACTCATCCGCCAGACGTTGCGCAGACCGTAGGCCCAAACCTCGCCGCGCGCGCCGCTCCGGCCCACAAACGGATTGTCCTTCGGAATTCCGTACGGCAATTCGCCCGTCCGGGAGTGGACGTCCAGCCGAAGGATTTTGCCGAGCAGCGTGTTCAAGTTTTGGCCGTGGTCGTGCGGATCATTGGCCGCGCCCCCGTCGCCAGAACTAACGTACAGATAACCGTCCGGACCAAAAACCATCACCCCGCCGTTGTGATTCTCATAGGGCTGAGGAATCGTCATCAAGATCCGTTCGGTCGTGAGATCGGCCTGGTCCGGGTCGGTTTTGGAAACCTGGATTTCACTGATGACACTGCGGCGGGGGTTTTGCTGGGAGTAATAAACGTAAAACTTTCCCGTGATCCGGTAGGACCGGTCAAACGCGAACCCGAGCAATCCCTCTTCGTTGCCCGCGTGGGGCTTGCGATCGCTGATGTCCAGAAAGATCTTGGTTGCCTTGCCGTTTCGGTCGCGCGGCAGGATCAGAATCTTCCCCGCCTGCTCGACGAGAAACAATCGTTGGGAGGCATCCGGAGCCTCCTCCAGCCATAGGGGACGATTCACCTTGAGTTCCGGAAAGATGGGTTTCAAGTCGAGTTGGGGCAGCTCACCGGCGGCGCGGGCGCGGTGGGCTCCCAGGAGCAGCAGCAGGACGAGGAGCAGACCGCCGCTGGCAAACCGCTGGTAAGCATGCTGTGGACGCGATGGAGTAGCCATACCCGAGAGTAAATTCCCCCCCCGCCGCTTGTCAAAACTTTGCGCGCGTCCGCGGAAACTTTGCTTCCAGGGAGCGCGGCCGACCGCCCGTCCTGTGGGCCGCGTGCCCCCCCGCGGCCGCAGGCATTCACCCACTTTTAATTACGCCCCCGCGCCGTTCCCCCGTGGAAATGGGATTGCAGTCAGGGATTGATTGCCGATAATGGCCGACACCATGATCGACTGGAACATTCAATCGCGCGCACATGCCTGCCAGGCTTGTACCGTGCCGTTCACCGACCAGCAGCATTACCACACGCTGCTTTTTGATGCGAAACACGAGTATCAACGGCTCGACATCTGCGAAGCTTGCTGGGCGGCGCAGTACAGTGAAGGGGCGAGCGACCGCAAGGGATTCATCTCGCATTGGCAGGGCGTTTACGAACTGCCCCCCGCCGCGCCGCCCGAGGCGATCCAGAAGGAAAATGCGGAGACGCTCCTGCGCAAACTGACCGGGCAACATGACCCGCAGTATCGCGCCACCTGCTACATTCTCGCCGTGATGCTGGAGCGCAAGCGGTTGCTCAAAGTGAAATCGCAATCCCAGGAAGGCGGCCAGCGCGTGTTCATCTACGAGCAACCCAAGACGGGCGATGTCTTCACCATTCCCGATCCGAACCTGCAACTCAACCAACTCGAAGAGGTGCAGCGGCAGGTGGCGGATTTGCTCGAGCACGGGCTGAACCCGCCCGCGCCCTTGCCCGTCATGGCTACCAGCCCGGCCGGCGAATTGTCGTCCCCCCCCGCAGAGGAGCCCGCGCCGAACGAGCCGGGGTTTTAGCCACGGATGAAACACAGAAACACACGGATTGGGCGGGAATTGGGCGGGGAGATCTGTTTCCCGAAACCGTGTCGCGCGGCCGTCTTCGGCGGCGAGTTCCGGCGGCATCCCGCCGCCAGGACCAACGCCTCGCGAGACGCTCGGCCAACTCGCCGGCGGGACGCCCGCGCTGCGAAGCGGGAGTGGTTGCGTCTTCGCCGCGCCGAGTTTCATCGTAGCCGATGATTTTCCTTGTGGCTGATCTCGACTCATTTCAAACCCGTCTGGGCTACCAGTTTCGCGACGTCGCTTTGCTGCGGTTGGCGCTGACACATTCGTCGGTGGCGCACGAACACGGCGGCCCCCAGCGGCACAATCAGCGACTGGAATACCTCGGCGACTCCGTTTTGCAACTGATCCTGACGCGTGAGTTGTACGACAAGTTTTCCGCCGTCGGGGAAGGGCCACTCACCAAAGCCCGGGCCCAGTTGGTCAACCGGGGTGCCCTCGCGGACCAGGGCATGCGCCTCGGCCTGGGGGAACAGTTGCTCCTCAGTCGTGGCGAGGAATCCAACGGGGGCCGCGCGCGCCCATCCATCCTGGCCGATGCGTTCGAGGCGCTGCTGGGAGCCGTTTTTATCGACGGCGGGTATGATCACGCGCGCGAATTTGTGCTTCGCCGGTTTCAGGACAGCTTTGGGGCGTTGGAGGTCATCCCCCAACTGGCCAATCCCAAGGGCGAGCTCCAGGAGCTATTGCAGGCGCAATCCCCGGAGGCCCCACAATATCAGCTCGAAAGTAAGGCGGGGCCGGAGCACGACCGCGTCTTTGAATGCGCGGTGCGCTATCGGGGCGAGGAACTGGGCCGCGGCAAAGGGCACAGTATAAAGCTGGCTGAGAGCGCGGCCGCGCTATCCGCCTTGGTTCAATGGCGGCAAAGGGCAACCGGCGAGCCAGCCGCCGCGACCGCCGAAACGCAGCGCACTTGACGCACGGAATGGGGTTCGGTACGTTGCGGTGCCCTTCCAAAGGCACATTATGAATAACTTTTTGATTCCGCATGTCATCGAACAGACCGGCCGCGGCGAGCGGGGCTACGATATTTACTCCCGGCTCCTGGTGGATCGCATCGTGTTTCTCGGCACGCCCATCGACGACATGGTGTCCAATGTCATCATTGCGCAGCTGCTGTTCCTGCAAATGAGCGATCCGAAGAAGGACATTCATCTCTATATCAATTCGCCCGGCGGCAGCGTGACCGCCGGATTGGCGATTTACGACACGATGCAGTTCATGACCTGCGACGTGAACACCTACTGCATTGGCCAGTGCGCGAGCATGGGGGCCGTGCTGCTGTGCGGCGGCACCAAGGGTAAACGCTTCGCGCTGCCCAACTCCAACATCATGATTCACCAGGTGCTCGGGGGCGCGGAAGGCCAGGCCAGCGACGTGGAGATCCGCGTCAAATTCATGCTCAAACTTAAGCACCGTCTCAACACCATCATCGCCAAACATTCCGGCCAGCCCGTCGAGGTGGTCGAAAAAGCCTGCGACCGCGATAATTTCATGTCCCCCGAGGAGGCCAAGACCTTCGGCTTGGTGGACGAGGTCGTCGCGTCACGCAAGGAAGTCCCAAATCTGCCAGACAAAACCAGCGTGGTGCCGTAACTCGCTCAACCCTCAACTCCTGCGATGGCCCGTCCCACCAATCTGACGCTCTGCAGCTTCTGTGGAAAATCCCACTCGGAGGTGAAGAAGCTCATCGCCGGCCCCGGCGTTTACATTTGCGATGGTTGCATCAAGGTTTGCAAAGACGTCCTCGACAAGGAATTGCAGCCCGAGCCCAAGAAGGCCGGACCGAAACTCAAAGTCCCCAAGCCGGCAGAAATCAGACGCCAACTGGACCGCCACTGCATCGGCCAGGAGCACGCCAAAAAAACCCTGGCGGTCGCCGTCCACAACCATTTCAAACGGCTGCTGCACGAGCCGGAACCCGCTCCCAACGCGGCGACAGCGGACGATGTGGTGGCCGCCCGCCATGCGGAGGTGGAGATTGAAAAGAGCAACATCCTGCTGATCGGCCCGACCGGTTCGGGCAAGACCTTGCTGGCGCGCACGCTCGCGAAGGTGCTCGCCGTTCCTTTCGCCATTGCCGACGCCACCACCCTGACCGAGGCCGGCTACGTGGGCGAGGACGTGGAGAACATCATTCTTCGCCTGCTGCAGAATGCCGATTACGACGTGAAGCGCGCGCAGATGGGCATTATTTACATCGACGAAATTGACAAGATCGCGCGCAAGACCGAGAACGTCTCCATCACCCGCGACGTTTCCGGGGAGGGCGTGCAGCAGGCACTTTTAAAGATTTTGGAAGGCACGATCTGCAGCGTTCCACCACAGGGCGGTCGCAAACATCCGCAGCAGGAATATATCCGCGTCGATACCAGCAGCATCCTCTTCATTTGCGGCGGTGCGTTCGTCGGCCTCGAAAAAATCATCCAGCGCCGCCTGGGCAACCGCGTCATGGGCTTTGCCGCCGCCGAACAGGCCCACCGGGCCGGCGCGGAGGAACGGCGCGAGGTGTTGCGCCGCGTCGAGCCCGAGGATTTGCTGGGCTTCGGTTTCATCCCTGAATTCATTGGCCGACTGCCGATGGTGACCGTGCTGGAGGAATTGACCGAGGAGCAACTGGTCACGATTTTGACCGAGCCGAAGAATGCATTGATCAAGCAATTTTCCAAGCTCATGTGGCTGGAAGGAGTGGATCTGGAAATCACGCCCGACGCCTTGCGCGAGCTGGCGGTGCAGGCGCTCAAGAAGGGCACCGGCGCCCGGGCCCTGCGCGCCCTGCTCGAAAAATTGATGCTCGACGTGATGTATGAGATTCCCGGCACCGATGACATCATCGGCATCAAGATCACGCGCGCCGTGGTGCTCGGCGAAACCAAGCCGCTGATCCGGCGCAAGGCCGATCAGGCGGCGGCCTGATGCGCGGCGGGGGACGCAGCCTGAAGGCTACGGCTACGGGGGTATGTCGTCTGGATGTAGCCGCAACCTTCAGGTTGCGTCCCCCGCCGCGCGTTGCCATCCTCCCCACCCATGAAACCCATCCGCGAGAAACACCACCGGCTTCCCCCGGAATGTTATCGCGGCGCGGTGAAAGCCGCCTTCACCATCAATACCGAAGACCACCAACCCTTCCTTCTCGATGACAGGGTTCGCGAAATCGCCCGCGCCGCATTGGCGGAAGCCTTCCACCTGCATCACGGTCACGCCGCCGTGTTCGTTTTCATGCCCGAACACATACACCTCATCGTTTCGGGGCGCGGACCGGAAAGCGATCTGCTGGCCTTGGTGAAGGATTTCAAGCAGAAGACTACTTTCCGCGCGCGAAAAGCCGGCCAGACGTTCGGATGGCAAAAGGATTTTTACGACCACCTTATCCGCGCCAGCGAGGATTACGGCGCGCAGGTGCATTATTTGTTGCGGAATCCGGTGCGCCGCGGGTGGGTGACACAGTGGGAACATTGGCCGCATCGCGGCGTATTGGGGCAGACCTGGGAACAGTTGGCCCTAAACATCGGCACCCGGTAGCCGCCCGTCGCCGCAACCTGTAGCCGCAACCTTCAGGTTGCGCGCGGGCGAATGGCCAAAGCGCGGGGATGCCCGTGACGCTCGCGAAGGGGCGGGGACGCAACCTGAAGGTTGCGGCTACAGGTTGCGGCTACAGTTGCGGCGACGATGGATCGGGCGGTGAGTTTGTTGTTTTCAAGTGCGCGGATTTGCGGTTGATTGTGCGCCTTGTGTTTCCATGACAACGCCATTTCAACCTGAACAATTCGTCGCCGCCAACATCGCGAACCTCCCGCGCTCCGGCATCCGCGAGTTCTTCGACATCGTCCAGAGCCAGAAGAACGTGATCTCGCTGGGCGTCGGTGAGCCGGATTTCGTCACGCCGTGGCACATCCGCGAGGCCGCCATCTACGCGCTGGAACAGGGCCGGACGACCTACACGTCGAACCTGGGATTATTGAAATTGCGCGAGGCCATCAGTGCGAGCGTGGAGAAACATTTCCATGTCCGCTACGATCCGAAGCAGCAAATCCTGATTGCCGTCGGCGTCAGCGAAGCCCTGGATCTGGCGTTGCGGGCGGTCATCAATCCCGGCGACGAAATCATCTACCATGAGCCCTGCTACGTGAGCTACTCGCCGAGCGTGTCAATGGCGCACGGCGTGCCCGTGGCCGTGTCGTGCTCGGCCGAAAACGGGTTTGCGGTCACCGCCGCGGCGATTGAAAAGGTAATCACCCCGCGCAGCAAAGCCCTGTTGCTGAATTTTCCCACGAACCCCACCGGTGGCACCATGACGCGCGCCGAGCTGGAGAAAATCGCGGTGCTCGTGCGGCAGCACAATCTGCTCGTCATCACCGACGAGATCTATAGCGAGCTGACCTTCGAGGGCGGGCACGTGAGCATCGCGTCGCTCCCGGGGATGGCGGAACGGACGATATTTTTGCATGGCTTCAGCAAGGCCTACGCGATGACCGGCTTCCGCATCGGCTACGCCTGCGGGCCGGCGGAACTGATCGACGCGATGATGCGGATCCACCAGTACTCGATGCTCTGCGCGAGCATCATCAGCCAGGAAGCCGCGCTCGAAGCCATCCGCCACGGGGAACCGGACACCGCTGAAATGCGGGATCAGTATTGCGTGCGCCGGAATTTCATTGTCCGTGCCTTCAACGAGATCGGCCTGCCGTGCCACCTCCCGCGCGGATCCTTTTACGCCTTCCCCTGCATTAAATCCACGGGGCTGAGCTCCAAGGAATTTGCCTTCAAACTGCTCGAACAGGAACAGGTCGCGTGCGTGCCCGGCAGCGCCTTCGGGCCCAGCGGCGAGGGTTACCTGCGCTGCTGCTTCGCCACGTCGCTCGAGCAGATCCAGGTCGCCACGGAACGGATGGGACGGTTTGTGCAGCGGCTCAAAGGTTGAGCATCGCAACCAGGGAAGCGGAACCAAAAGTGTAAACCGGTTCAGCCCGAGTACCAACCGGGTGAAACCGGGCAAGCCCTCCCCGGACAAATTGTGTGCAAAAACATCCTTGGCCAGCCAAAACATCATCTTCAAACCAATGCAGTGCAACACCAGCAACCCACACATCCGCCCGAGGAAAACTTTCAATTTGAACTCCGGGGCCGCAACAAAGATTTTGAGACTGCTCATCGGTGTGAGCCGTAGCCTTGCCCCTATTTCAACCGGATTCAACCTGAATCCAGTGCCCGGTGATCTGCGGGGCGCATCTCAATTTCATGCCGGTGTTGTCCGGGCCAACCTGGAAGGTTGCCAGCCATTAGCCGGGGGTTGAGCGCAGCGATACCCACGAATCAGCGGTCCTAGGAATTGCACCCTGCAAGCGGTGCCAGCCATGGGTGAATCCCAGCGATTGTAGCGCTCGGTAGTGCGGTCCTCTGGCACCCATCCAGGGTGCCTGCAAGCTGCGTTTTGACCGGGGATGCCGCTCGCCTGCTCGCTAATCCCCGGCTAATGGCTGGCAAGTCTCCAGCTTGTCCTGCCCCTGCAAGAAACTGCGCGGCGCCCGGTGATCCGCGCGCGCTTCTTCGTTACCGCGCAAAAATCTGGCGGATGATGTCCTCGATGGGCACCTCCTGAATATCGATGTCGCTCACGGGCAGATCGTCCAGCAGCGCTTTGCACACGGGAATCACGCGGTCGCGTTTCACCTTGAGTTTGATGCTCACCGCGGTTTGCTCCATCACCTCGCCGTATTTGGTGAGATTCTCCGCCGGGTAACCAGCCGCGTGGCCGCATTGGATCGTGATCAGCTTGAAATCCGCGAAGCGGTCGATGATCTCGCTGAGTTTGCCGTCGAAGAAAATCGTGCCGTGATCGATGATGATCACGCGCTGGCACAGCTCCTGGATGTCGGCCATGTAATGGCTGGTGAGCAGGATCGTCGTCTTGCGCGTGGCGTTGTGGTGGCGCAAAAATTCGCGGACGGTCTTTTGCGAAACAACGTCGAGCCCGATGGTCGGCTCGTCGAGAAAGAGCACCTTGGGCTGGTGCAACAAGGCCGCGATCAGCTCCATCTTCATCCGCTCACCGAGCGACAATTCGCGCACCATGACATTGAGCTTGTCCTTCACCTGGAGCAACTCGGTCAGCTCCGCAACGGTGCGCTCAAAGAGGGCGGTCTCGAGGCCGTAAATTTTGCTATTCAGTTCCAGTGATTCCCGCGCGGGCAAATCCCACCACAGCTGGTTTTTCTGGCCGAGCAGGAGCGCAAATTGCCGGCGATACCCGTCGTCGCGTTCCCAAGGCACATAGCCGAGCACGCGCGCCGTGCCGCTCGTGGGATAAAGCAGGCCGGCCAGCATTTTCAGCGTGGTCGTTTTACCCGCGCCATTCGGGCCCAGAAAGCCGACCAGTTCCCCCTCCTCGACCTCGAACGTGACTTCCTTGGCGGCGAGCGTCTGCTCGTATTCGCGATGAAATAATCCCCGGACCGCCCCCTTGAAACCGGGCTGTTTCTTGTAGGTGCGGTAGGCTTTGGTCAGGCCTTGGACGTGAATGACGGGCATGGGAGAAACCTCATTTGAAATACCCGATGGCAAATCCCGGCCGGCGCGACCCGGCTTAACGCTGCAGGTGCTTTTCCAGATAGTGGACCACCTGGCGCACGTTGGGATCGACTTCCATCCGGCCTTTCACCAGCCGGCAGGCATGCAGAACCGTGCCGTGGTCGCGTCCGCCAAAGGCCTCGCCAATGGTGTTGAGCGAACTTTCGGTCATCTGCCGGGCGAGGAACATGGCGATCTGGCGCGGGAAGGCGATGTTTTCGGGCCGGCGTTTGCTGGTCATGTCGGCGAGCCGGATGTCGAAATGCTCGGCCACCTTTTTCTGGATGACATCGATATTGATGGTGAAGCGGCCTTCTTCGTGCAGCACCTCGCGCAGCAGGCTCTCCACCACTTCGAGGGACAATTTCTTTCCCGTGAGCGAGGCGTAGGAAGCCACGCGCGTCAGCGCCCCTTCCAGCCGGCGGATGTTGGTGCGAATGCGGTTGGCTAGAAAATCCAGGATCTCGGCCGGCAATTCCACGCCCATCAACTTCGCCTTCTTGTTCAAAATAGCGAGGCGGGTTTCGACATCCGGCAGTTGCAGATCGGTCACCAAACCCCATTCAAAGCGGGACACCAGCCGATGCTCCAGATTTTGAATCTCGCTGGCGGGCCGGTCACAGGTCAACACGATCTGCTTGTGCGCCTCATGGAGGGCGTTGAAGGTGTGAAAAAATTCCTCCTGAATGCGCTCCTTGCCGGCCAGGAACTGGATATCGTCAATCAACAGCACATCCGTCTGCCGGTATTTTTTCCGGAATCGCACCAGTTGGTTGTTCTGAATCGCATCGATATATTCGTTGGTAAATTTTTCCGATGACAAATAAGCCACCCGCGCCCCTTTTTTGTGCCCGCTGACGTATTGCCCGATGGCGTGGAGAAGGTGGGTCTTGCCCAGGCCCACCCCGCCATAAAGAAACAGGGGGTTGTAGGATTTCCCGGGGGCCTGCGCGACGGCCAAGGCGGCCGCATGCGCGAAGTTGTTATTGTTGCCGACGACAAAGGTGTCGAACGTGTTTTTGGGATTGAAGATTGCTTCGCCGTTGGCGGAGGCGCGCACCGCCGTTTCCTCCACCGGCTTGGTTTTCGCGGCCAAACCCGCCCCGACGGCGGGGATTGCCTCGGCAACCGTCGCCACTTTGAATTTCACCCGCAGCGGACTGTTGGCGGCGCGCGAGAGCACATCCTGCAACAACCCCAGATAATTATCCTTAAGCCACACTTCGCAAAAATCATTCGCCACTTCCAGGGTGAGCGAATCGCTCTCCAGGCTCAGGGCGCGCAGCGGCGCAAACCAGAGATTAAACGTATCCGCGTTCAGCATCGTCCGGAGCTGCTCCCGGGCCGCGATCCAAGTTTTTTCCCCAGTTGCCTGCATGTTACTTCGTTTTTCCACTTGCAAATTATTCCAGTTTATTCACTTGACCGCCGCACCCGCTTGTAACCTGTCGTTTCTCAGCCGCTTACAACCCGGCAATTCCGCTCCGCCAACAAAATCAAGCCCCTACCCAATCCCACCCATTACAACACCCGACAAAAATTACGTAACTAAATAATGTTAAACACGTTACAAATCACACAACCAACCCGGCTTTCCCGCCACGGCGCATTAACCCGGATGATTCCGCGTCTTTCTGGATGCGGGGAACTTTCTAGACGTTGCCCGTCACGCTGACGAGGACAACATATTAACTTTTGTTCGCAAGTTATTAACAACCTCGTTTGGCCAATAAAATCGGGCGTTTTTTAATTCTCCCACCCAGAAACAGGCTTCCGTGAACAGGGCTTCCCCTTAATTTTCAGCCCGGACTTCGACGCCATTTTGGATGCCAGCTCGTGAGCCCTTCTGGAAAGACCGCGTCCGCTTGTGCCCGCGCAGTTTAGCATCATGGAAAAATCCCTCCCCCACCGCCTCAGGAACAAGGCCGCAGGATACCTAGACGGCTTGGTCGCCGCTTTCCTCGGTTCGAATGCGAATCGCGTTCTCGACCGGACTGACAAACACCTTGCCATCACCGATTTTCCCGGTCTTGGCCGCCTCGACAATCGCTTTGACAGCTCCAGCCACCCGGCTGTCCGACAGCACGATCTCGATTTTCAGCTTGGGCAGAAAATCCACCGTATATTCACTGCCGCGGTAAATCTCGGTATGGCCTTTTTGCCGGCCAAATCCTTTAACTTCGCTGACCGTCATCCCCTCGATGCCGAGGCTCGTGAGGGCTTCCTTAACATTCTCCAGCTTGAACGGCTTGATGATGGCTTCGATTTTTTTCATGATGTGGCGTGGTCGCGAGATTTGATAGTAGCAACCGGCTTCCGCCTGTAAACAGGAAATTGCCGCCCGGCCCCGGCTTTTTTTCCGCCCCCAGGCCGACCCGCCAGCGCGCCGTGGCGCCGTTCGGCGAATACAATTCTCGCCTTCAAACTGGCGGGGAGATATTTTCCCCGCATGAGCTGGCTCTACCGCAATTGCATCCGCCCATCGCTTTTCTCGCTCGAGTCGGAGGTGATCCACAACCGCACGCTCGCCGCCCTGGGCTGGGCCAGCCGGCACGAAATCGTTTGCGACGCGGCGGCCACCTTCCTGACCGCCCCGCCCTTGCCCGTCGAACTGTTCGGGCTGCACTTCCCCAATCCCGTCGGGCTCGCGGCGGGTATGGACAAGCAGGCCGCCGCCGCTCCGATCTGGCCCGCCTTCGGATTCGGCTTCAGCGAGCTCGGCGGGGTGACTTGGCACGCCCAGCCGGGCAATCCCGCGCCGCGCATGTTTCGGGCGGTGGACGACCAGGCGCTCATCAACCGGATGGGGTTCAACAACGGCGGTGCCGAAGCGATGGCCGCGCAACTCGCCCGCTGGCAACAGCAGGGCCGCTGGCCCGCGCATCCGGTTGGCCTCAACCTCGGAAAATCAAAAATCACCCCGCTCGAAGCCGCCGCCACCGACTATGCGGATTCGTGCCGCGTGCTCTGGCCATTCGCCGATTTCTTGGTGGTCAATGTCAGTTCACCGAACACACCAAATTTGCGCCTGCTCCAGGACAAGGCCGCCCTGGATGAAGTTCTGGCGGCAGTGCAGGCCGCCAATGCGGAGCAGAGCCGGGCGGCCCGCACCCGCCAGCGCGGGGCCGCCGCCCTCGGTGGGCCGCTCAAATCCAAGAGCGCGCTGAAACCGGTCTTGGTAAAAATCGCCCCAGACCTTTCATTTGCCGCGCTGGATGAAATTCTGGCGCTCGTCGAAACCCGCGGCCTCGCGGGCATCGTGGCCACGAATACCACCCTGGCGCGGCCGGAAACGACCGACGAGGTTCTGCGGGAGATTTACGCCGAGACCGGGGGGCTGAGCGGCCGACCCCTGCGCGCGCGCAGCACGGAAGTCATCCGCCATCTTTACCGTCAAACCGGGGGCGCGCTCCCGATAATTGGAGTGGGCGGCATTTTCGACGCCGCCGATGCGTGGGAAAAAATAACGGCCGGCGCCACGCTGGTCCAAATTTATACCAGCCTGGTCTACGAAGGACCGTCGGTCGTCAAAACCATCATCGAAGGCCTGCGCACCCGGCTCGCCGAACAGGGTCTGACGGAGCTGCGTCAGGCCGTCGGCATTGCCAACTAATCCTTCACGGCTTCCAGTTTCGCAATCGCGGCCATGATCTCGTCCGCCACCTGCTGGTAAATTTCCTTCAGGCGCGGCTTGGTGCAGGTTTTGGCTTCCGCACGCAAGGCGGCGAAGGTCATCGGCGCGCCATATTTAACGGCGATCGGGCGGGGACGGGGAAATTTCAGATGCCGGCCAAACGCCTCGAAAGTTCCAAACACCCGCACCGGCACCACCGGGGCCGTGGATTTGATGACCGTCAAGCCGATCCCCGAACGCGCGGGTTGCAATTTTCCGTCGTGCGTGCGCGTGCCCTCCGGGAAAAGCAAAATGACCCCGCCGGCCTCCAATCGGCTGATGATCGCGCGCAGGCCAGCCGCCCCGCCGCCATCGCGATCCACCGGCACCGAGCTGAGTTGCCGCAGAAACCAGCCAAAGACCGGGTTGTTGAAGAGGTTTTCGCGCGCGAGATAGTTCAGGGTGCGGGGCAGGCCACACCCCACGAGCGGCGGGTCCATGTAGCTGGCATGGTTCGCCGCCAGGATCACCGGCCCAGTCAGCGGCACATGTTCCGGATGAAAAACCCGCCATCGAAAATAGGTGGCGTAGAGCAGCCGGCCGGTCAACCAAGTGACGGTATAGACGAAGTTCATCGTGGCGCGGTCCCGGCGTTCAACCCCGTTCGGCCAGCTTCCGCTGGATCTCGGCCAGCATGCGCGCGCTTGTCTGCGCCGGCGTCTCGCCGGAGTTGTTGATGATCGTCGCCCCCAGCGGAATCATGAGCGGCGCCGCAGCGCGCTGGCTGTCACGGTGATCCCGTGCGGCCAGGTTTTCGTGCAGGCCGTCGGCCGCGCGGCGCTTGGTGCGCTCGTCGAGCGAGGCGTCCATGTAAAATTTAAAATCCGTCTCCGGAAAAACATTGGACCCGATGTCCCGGCCCTCCATCACCAGCGAGCCGAACCGGGCGCATTCGCGTTGTTTTTTCTTCATCCAATCGCGCACGTACGGCACCGCCGCCACATGCGGCACCGCCGAACTCGTCTCCGCCGTGCGGATTTCCTGGTCGGGATAATAGCCGTCCACCAGCAAACGCACGGAGCGGAAGTCGCCCGCCACACAGCGCAACTCCGTCTTCCATTTGCGGCACACCGCCGCGACCGCCTTCGCGTCATCGATGTCGGCGTGCTTTTGCAAACAATACCACGCGAGCGTGCGATACATCGCACCGGTGTCCACATAGACGTATCCCAGCGCCTGGGCGATGAGCCGGGCGTTGGTACTCTTGCCGCTGGCGCTGGTGCCGTCGATCGCAATAACGATCCTGGATGAGTTCAAGATTTCAGGTTTCAAGTTCAAAGTTTCTTCCCACCGTATTTCTGGCCGTCGTAGCCGCAGCCTTTAGGCTGCGTTCCCACGGACAGCACCACGCCCACCACCGGCTTCGACCCACTTTCCGGACGCAACCTGAAGGTTGCGGCTACGATCAATTACGATCCCTCGGCGGTCAGTCCGCAAACAATTCCCGCATGTCCAATTTGCGACCGGTCTGGCCGTCGAGCATCGTTGCGCCGAGGCCATGCGGCGGCGGGGCGGCGAGCTTCTGGAAAAAATTCGGGAAAGTTTTCTTCACGCACGCCGGATTCTTGATTTTGATGCCCGCCACTTTCAATCCCAGCATCGCAAAACACATCGCCATCCGATGATCATTGTACGTCTCGATCTCCGCGCCGTGAAGCGTCGATGGATAAACCGTCAGCGTGACGCCTTCCTCCACGACTTTCGCGCCGCACTTGGTCAGCTCCGTGCGCAACGCCACGACGCGCTCGCATTCCTGCACGCGCAGGCGGCCAAGTTCGGTGAACTTCGCTGGTAGAATAGAGAATGGAGCCAGCGTGATTGCCGTCATGGTGCTATCACCCAAGTCTGTTTTGCGAGAGGTTGTGAGTCGTTCGTAGCCATCCTTCTCCAACGCAGTCTCCTTGCCTCGCCAATCAGGCCCATACTTTTCTTCCAAGAAATCTGGAGGATAATAACCGCTCCAAGTCGCGTCCGTCGCGAATTTGATGATCCAGGTTAGGAATTTTGCATCGACCTGCCAGCCGGACTCCGGCCACGCTCTCACCATCACGCACGGGATGCTTTTATTCCACATCTGTCCATCTTGTTTGTCGAGTTCAGGCTCGCCCCAAGTCCACGTCGCCGCACCCCAAAAATAACTCCCACTGCTCGCATCCGGCTCAATTTGAAATCTGCCGCCGCGATGCGGAAATACCTTCACCATCTCGCCGGTCATCGCCACATACGGCGATTCCTCCGCATTCTCCCCAACGATTGCCACTTCCCACCCGCCCACCTTCGCGCCCAGCAGCAACGCCGAGGCAAACTGTGAGCTGTCCACAATACTGACCGTGGCCGCGCGGCGCGGTCGGAGCGCGGGTCTGTGACCCGCAGCCGCTTCGCCCGGAGAAACGTAGCGCGCTTCAGAGCGGTCGCCCTGGCTCGCGGACGTGCTGTGCCTCGCCGAGCCAGGCTCCATCAAACCGCCATGAATCAGCGCCGGCAATTTGTCATTCGGCGAGTCCACCCGATAACCCAGCTCGCGCAACGCCTGGAACAACGCCGCCTGCGGCCGCTCGTGCATCCGCGGCACCCCATGCAGCCGATACACCCCCTCGCCCAGACACACCATCGCCGCGAGAAAGCGCGCCACGGTCCCGGCGTTGCCAACGAACAATTCGAGCGGCTGCTCCACTGTTCCGCCGCGCGGCACGCGACCACCCAATCCATAAACCGTGATGGTCCGGTTGCAATCCTCCTCGGGATCGCGCGCCACGTTCACCATGTAGCCCAGTTCCTGTAGGCACTCGACCATCACCTGCGTGTCCTCGCTCCACAGCGCGCCTTGCAGGGTCACCTCGCCCTCGGCCAGCGCCGCCAGGACGAGCGCGCGATTGGTGATGCTCTTGGAGCCGGGCACGGTGATCTCCGCGCGCACCGGCGCGGTGAGCGGGATGATTTCGATGAGGTCGGGTAGCGGCATGGAACAAGAAATCGCTAATTAGCCACGGATGAAATTATTCCGGCGAAACTGAAGGCGTCGCCTGCCCGGCAGACCAGGCATCACGCCGCTGCTTTGCCTTTTCAAACATCCCTTCGACCCGGCGTGCGTCGCCGGCGTCGAGCGCGCGGCGGAACGCCTGCAAATCCTCAATGAACACCCCAATCGCGTGCGATAAATTCCGGCGATTGGCCAGCGCGATGTCGCGCCACATTCCCGGCGAACCGCTGGCGATGCGCGTCGTGTCGCGAAAGCCGCTCGCGCACAGCCGCGCCTGCTCCGGGGCATGCGCCGGATC
>JAYTXL010000057.1:0-2356 GCA_043742955.1 Verrucomicrobiota bacterium
GCTGGATCCCCTCACTTTCTTCAACTATGAACCGGCCACCTCCTCCTCAGAGGAGAACCGCACCTGCAAATGGCCAAAAAATCGGAAAGTCGGGCTAGCAAGCTTCGAAAAGGGCAATGCGGACGCCGACCCCGTCGGGATTGGGGGAAGGCTGGCAGCCTCCGGGAAGAACCCCCTGGGTCCGGGGCACAAGGACGCAACGAGCGACAAGCGCACCGGAGGAGTCCGCCGGAGTCGGGGTGATGGCATGCGTGCAGGGGAGTCCCAGAGGAACACGGGAAGTCCGCTTCGGTGGGGCCAAGCGGCCCCAACCGGCACCCCGCGAGGGACCGGCCGGGCCGGAGCGGATGACGGAGAGGCTCGTAGTAGGGAGGAAGCGGGTAACGACCGCGGAGCGAAGGAGCCTCAGTTCCAAGGCAGCGTGAGCCGCGGCGAAGGAGCGGAGATTGGCGCAAGCCTCGCACCTCCCGGAAAGCTCCAGGAACTGCAAGCAGCGCTGCATGCTAAAGCGAAGGGAAATCCGGCCTACCGGTTCTACGCGCTGTATGACAAACTCCATCGCAAGGATGTGCTGGCGGAGGCGTGGCGGCGATGCCGCGCCAACGGCGGCGCGCCCGGCGTGGACGGCGTCACGTTCGAGCAAATCGAACAGCGCGGGGTGAGCGCATGGCTGGAAGAACGGGCGCAAACGTTGCGGACGAAGACCTACTGTCCGCTGGCGGTTCGCCGGGTGTAGATCCCAAAGCCCAACGGCAAGCAGAGACCATTGGGCATCCCGACCATCCAGGATCGCGTGATCCAGATGGCGGCGGTTCCGATTCTGGCACCGATCTTCGAGGCCGATCTGCCACCGGAGCAATACGCCTATCGGGCGCAGCGCAGCGCGTTGGATGCGGTGCGTGAGGTGCATCGAGGGCTTAATCAGGGACTGCGCGAAGTCGTGGACGCCGATTTGAGCGGCTACTTCGACACGATTCCGCACCCCGAGCTGCTCCAATGTCTGGCTCGCCGCATCAGCGATGGCGCGATGCTGGCGTTGCTCAAACAATGGTTGCAGATGCCGGTGGAGGAAAGCGATGGGCGTGGCGGCAAACGCCGGAGCAATCCGGCGCGCCGGGAGAAACGCGGCACTCCGCAAGGGGCGCCGATCTCGCCGCTGCTTTCAAACCTCTCCAGGCGACGGTTTGTGCTGGGGTGGAAAATCCTCGGCCACGCCGCACGGCTGCAAGCACGCATCGTCAACTATGCCGATGACTTCGTCATCCTGTGTCGCGACACTGGCGAGCAAGCCAGCGCCACGATGCGCGGAACGATGCAGGTGCTGAAGCTGACGGTGAACGAAGAGAAGACCCGCCTGTGCCGGGTGCCGCAGGAGCGTTGCGAGTTCCTTGGCTACAGCTTCGAGCGATGCTATGCTGCGGGGACCGGACGCGCCTACCTTGGCACCAAGCCCAGTCGGAAGAAGCTAGCAGGAGTCACCCAACGAATCAGCCAGTTGACGGAACGAAATCGGCTGTGCGACGAAGCGACCGATGTTGTCGGCGAGCGCAACGCTCTGCTGCGCGGATGGGGCCAATACTTCTGTCTTGGCTCCGTCAGCAAAGCGTATCGGGCGGTGGACGCGCACGCGCGACATCGGCTGCGCCAGTGGTTGTGTCGCAAACACAAAGTGCGCGGGGCCGGGACGGGACAGTATCCCGACGAGTATCTCTATGAGACGCTCGGCTTGGTCCGGCTCACCCAAACGACCGCCAACCTCCCGTGGGCGAAAGCATGAAACGACCTTGGTCCGAAAGCCGGATGCGGGAAATCCGCACGTCCGGTTTGATGAGCGGGGAGTGGAAACGGAGCGGCCTTGCCGTCACCGCGCCACTCCTCGACTCTACCCCCGCGGCCGGAGGCCACAACCGCAGGAAACCGGAAAATCCTTTGACCGCGGATTAGACGGATGAACGCGGATAATCCAGGAGCCGGGAAGTCATGAACCAAACGCCGGCAGCTGAATTTCACCACAAAGGCACAGAGTGCACAAAGGAAGGGCCGTTAAGGCATCTTCGGCCATGCGTGAAAATTGACCGTCGGGGTGAGCCATGTTCCTTGCCTTCGCACCGGTTATTTTACGACCGGCAAATCGATGAAACTCGCCCGGCCCGCGGCGCGGTAGACCCGCTGCGTTGCCTTCACGTAATCGGCCGGCCGCGCGAAGAAAATATTCTCGACGTACGTCTGCGGGTTTCGGTCGTAGAGTGGAAACCAGCTCGACTGCACCTGCACCATCAGCCGGTGGCCGGGCAGCAGGGTGTGGTTCACCGGCGGCAGCACGAAACGATACCCCAGCGGCTGGCCCAGCGAAAGC
>JAYTXL010000058.1:0-2112 GCA_043742955.1 Verrucomicrobiota bacterium
CGGCAGAATCCGGCCCGGCAGCAGCGGGTCGTTCGTCACCGCGTCCAGCCACGCCTCGCGCTCCGCCGCCGCCCAGCGCAGCAACGCCTTCGCCGCCGCATCGTTCCGCAGCGCGCCGCCCGGGCGCTCCCCCAGCACTTTCAGATGCCGGGCATAGCGACGGTTGATGCGCTCGAAGTCCCACGCACCCACGACGATTTCCGCGTCCGATTCCCCCGCGCACGGCCGCGCCTCCAGCAGGAGGAGGGATTCCACATTGATCTTACCGCCGCCGAGAATCTGCCGTTCCTCCACCAGTGGATCAGGCGCAATCCACACGCTGTTTTGCAGAAAGCCGAAGCCTTTGGCGCGCAGGTAGCGTCGCAGCCGTTCGCGCTGGGCATTTTGTCCCGTGGGCACGTCGAAGAGAACCAGTCGCCATTGACCGTCCCACGGTCGCGCCCAGCGTTCCTCCGGGTCGCGCCCGCCCAGGACGTGCAACCGCCCCTGCGCCGTGAGACGATACAACCGGTCCTCGGGCGAGCGGACGTCGCGTTCCAGCAGATGTTGCCGCTCCAGAGTGGCGGCCTGGCGCAGGAGGCCGTCGCGATAGGCCCAGCTTTCATAGGAGTCGGTCAGGTTGCGAAACGTCGGGCGGGCGAGCAGGTCGGCGGACCAGAGCAGGAGGTTCAGAAATTCCTCGGTTTTGGGTTGCATGGCGGAAGCATCGTTGAACGGCGGAGAAAAGGCAACGCAACCTTTTGTTGCATATGCAACAAAAGGTTGTCGCGAATAAGGTGTCTGCGGAACAGCCTCCTCGCGGCCAAGTCAGATTGTGGACACACTGCCGCGCATGAAGGCCAAACCTCAGTCTCCGATCCGCGCCACCGGCTGGCCCGCCATCCGCCAGCAGATGGCCGACTGGCCACAGCCCGCGCTCATCGCGCTGGGGAAAGTTTTATACGACCCCTCGCCCGCAAACCGGGAATTTTTGCGGGCGCGTTATGCCGGCACAATACTTGCGGGGCAAAACTAACGGTGGAACTGCAGGGCCTTCGGTTCTGTTTCGTGCGAGGCACACGCCGCATTTGTCGGCGCGTCAGCCGACCGGTCCGTGGTGCCCACTAGGCTGTTGGCCAGCAAATAGGCTTCCACTTCGTCGCCACTGATGTCGGGGAGCATCCGGCCGTTGATTTCAACGCATGGACTGAGCATCTGGCCGCTTTTTTCGATCATCTCGGCGCGCTGGGCGGCGTCGTTGATAATGTCGCGGTCTTCAAAGGGAAGATCGTATTTGCGCATGATGGCGCGGACGCCCTGGCTCCAGCCGCACGACGGTTTCAGATAAGCAATGATCGTTGGTTTATTCATATGATTCAATCCAGTGCCGCTAAACTGCCACAGTCACTCTGTTTGGCAACTCTTTCCTTCTTTCCTCTTTCCTTCTTTCCTTACTTTCAAAAGGACGACCAACGGGTCGCACCTCCCAATCGTGGGTAAGCATGCGGGGCTGCGCGTCCCGGATATCCGCTCGCCTTGGCGCTGGCGAGCCACGCTTTCCTTGCAATCTGCACTTCACGCAGCGCCTCGTCGGGCGTCTCACCGTGCGCGGAGCAGAACTTCAGGTCGGGGATATCTGCGATCTAGCATGCGTCCTCCGCGCTCCAAAACAGATTAATGTGGTATTCGCTCATATCAGTCATTCAGAGTTAAACCGTTTTCTTCCACTAAATCAAGCAACTGGCGGATTTGATAAATCTTGGCCTGTCCGCTGCGGTCGGGTTGCGGGTTGAGCATCCGTCCGCGCGGATGGCGGTAAATGTGGTGGCTGCCCCTGATGAGGTCGCGGTAGAAGCCGAAGCCTTCGGCCAGCCGGTACGCGTCCTCAAACCGCACATTGCGCGATCCGGCCAGAATCTTTTCGTAAACCTTCCGTGGTCTCATGGTTCAAATCGCTTTCTCGTAAATCCTTTGAAACACCTTGTCCGCGTCTTCGCGCGCGCGGTTGGGGTCGCAGATGGTGATGCCGTCCTTGCCGAAACGGGCGGTGACGGTCGCGCCTTTGCCTTCCGCCATGTATTTGAAATTCAGATCACGCACCTGTGCGGCGGCGTCCACGATGGCGCAGGTGAT
>JAYTXL010000059.1:0-3857 GCA_043742955.1 Verrucomicrobiota bacterium
CCGTCGGCGGAGAATTTGCGCACGGGAATTTCGCCGAGAATGCGGAGGCGCTCG
Organism: Verrucomicrobiota bacterium; assembly: GCA_043742955.1. Lineage (GTDB taxonomy): Bacteria > Verrucomicrobiota > Verrucomicrobiia > Limisphaerales > JAYTXL01 > JAYTXL01. The sequence continues at coordinate 55 of JAYTXL010000059.1, forward strand.
TTGGCGTGATTGAAAAAGAGGCGGCCGGAATTGGCGCCGCGCTGGCGGTCGGTGGTGGGTTCCATCACGAGAATTCGCAGCGCGTGGAGGTCGCTGTTTTCGTAGCGGCCGACATCGCCGCCCTGATGGCAGTGTCAAGCTGCGCCCCGCGAAACTTCGCCGCGAATCGGTTGCTTGCGGCGCGCGGCGTGCGTCTGGTAGAAACGGCGCGCGGTTTTGACCGTCCCAACGCCTTCCTAGAATCCAGCTCCAGCAAGGTCAGAAGCGCGTTTTTTTTCCTCCGCGTCCAGTCGCGGAACACCGCAAATGCCGGCATGGCGAAATGGCAGACGCACAGGACTTAAAATTCTATTTTGGCCGGTTTCAGGGGGTTTCTTCTCAATTCATCAAACAGTAGTTTTGACCTTGTTTTTATTGGTCGGAATCGGGTTTTTAGTGTGGAATCAGGGTGGAGGGTTCCACGGATGAAAGTGGCACAAAAAGTGGCACAATCTGGCACAGCGGTTTTTGCGCGTTCGCAGAGGGTGCGATGGTGGTCAACGTGGTGGCGGATTGTCCTTGCTGGCGGCGAGAGGGCGGGCGCGATGAATGACGAAATTCGCGACGGTGCTCGTCATGGAACCCTTTTCAACTCGCGATCGACAACGGTTTCGAGACTTGCTGAGAACTTTTTTACGGTCCTCGCTGCCTGCTCGACGCTCGTGTAAGAGTGCGTCCCGGCTGGATACCCCATCACCGTAATCACATCGCCGTCAGCGATGCTCTCTTTCTGGGGGTGACCTTCAAGTAAGCAGCGTCCGACAAAAACCGAACCCGCCGGTTGTTTGTCGTTGGGGTAGTTTTCTAGTTTCGGAGTGCGGCCCGCAGCGATCTCTATATCAACGAATTTTTTCCACTCGTCGTCACCCGAGACGATCAAAAGGCCAGAACGAACGTTTTGCGAAACCTTCCCGGAAATCAGGCGACTTCCCTGTGCGATTCGGAACCGGACAGGGCCAACGGTTGCATTGTCTTGTGTCCTTGCCGCCGCGGCGGTCTTGGCGCGGGCGGCGGCTTCGTTATAGGCGCGCTCTGCGTCATCTTTTTTCTTTTTCACGTCCCCTGTTGCTTTGGCCAGTGTCGCCGGATCAAAGCCAAATTGCTTTTGCTGTTCCTCCGATAAATCCAGCCCCATGATCCGCCCACCTCCGGAGGCTGACCGGAAAAGGAGTGAATCGGGCTGCTTCCGGATAATCTCAATCTGGTTGAAAACTTTCCCATGCCGATTGGTGATTGTGATCGGTTCAGCGCCCGTTGCGGCATGAACTACGCAAGCGGCGATTACGGTGAGAAAAAGGAGGATCGATTTCATAGCGTTGTTTCGTTTGGGAATCCTTCCTTGGAAGCTGCCGAATCATCGCGTTCGGGTCAACGTTTTCTGGGCACTTCGTGGGATTCTTCGCCGCTAGAAAACGATTCACCCCTTTTTTTCAGGAGTAATGTCGCCAGTGAGGTAATCTTCAACGGGCAGTTCGGAAAGGGTGGTCAGGATTTCGCGGCGGGTGGTTTCGGGGATGGTGGTCGTTGACCAGATGGTGTCGCGGATTCCAAGCAGGGCGCGCGCCAGCCCTGATGCCGAATCGCCTTCGCGAGCCTCGCAATCTGCCGGTCAGGATGTTTGTTGGGTTGCGCGGGTTTGCGACAAGGGTTGTCACGTCGGCCAGCTCTGTAAAGGAGCAGTAAACGGGCACGCCGGAGGCCTCGCGCGCGCGGGGTAAGGTTTCTTCACTCATGGGATTTGCTTCGGAAACGGCGTAAAAGATGAAAAATTTCTGACGCTAGGTTTGGGTTGTAGTTCTTTAACCCGCGCGGCGGAACGCTTGGGAAGAACCTACGCGAAAAAAAAAGGGCCGGGGGGGGCGTGGGCGGCGTGGGCAGTCCACGCTCGCCAGCGGTCAACGTGGGGCGATTGCGGGGCATTCACGCGGTCGCTTTGCCGAGCGCTTGCACCATTCCGGCGGTGAGGCGTCGGCGGGCGGAAGCTCTGTGGCGGCAGGCTTCGGGGGTGGGTGATCGAGTTTTCATGGTTTGGGTTTTTCTCCGTGCCAAAAGTGCCAGAAGTGCCAAAATGGGGCATTTGGCAGTTTTGGCAGTTTTGGCGGAGGGGTTTTGCTCATTTGGAAATCGGGCGGAGCCGGATGACGTCGCTTGGCCGTCCCCCCGTGTTCTCGCGCTCTAGGTTGAATCGCTCGGGGAACTGCCGCGCGAGGGATTCGACTTCGGCGGCGAGGAAGCTGTGGCTTCGATCTAGGTTGCGAAGTGTTTCCTGCCCACGGTTCCGGGCGAGAATGAGCTGCAATTCTTCGGCGCGCTTGGCGAGCTTTTGGGTTCGTGCCCCGTTAATGACTTGCAGGCCGGAGCGGGCACACCAACGCATGATTTCCACGCCACGGACGGCTTGCGATTCGGTTAGTTCGCTGGCGTCGAGGCTGTCGGCAAGGCATTGCCCGTGGGCGATGCGGATGGCGTTCTCGCGCCAGCGGCCAAGCTCCGCCCCGATGTCCCGAAACTCGCCGCGCCGGAGCCGCACGCTTTCATTGTGAAAGTGCCGGAATACTTCCCGCGCGCCCGGCGTGCAGCGGATGATCTGCGGATTACCGGCAAGGGCTTCGCGCCGCGCGAGGATACCTTTAACCAGCGCGCTCCACGCCGCCTCCGTCTCCTCGCCGATGCTTCGGGGGAGTCCGTCGTCCTCGTGGGGTTCCTCCTCCACGATGAATGGGATAATTCGCGCGCCGAGTCCGCGCTCGAAGGCCTCCTCGTTCCCCATCAATTCGCGGAGAAGGAGTGGTTGCATGAGCAAGAGCATCGCAAGGCAGGGAGTGATTTCGCAGACGCCGCGCCCGATTCTGTCGGAGCGATACGGCTCCACGCTGAAACCGGAGAGCGCGAGGTCGATGTCCGCCGCGCCGTCGCCGCGATATTTCCCCAGCAGCACGCGGACATTTTCACCGGCTTCGGGCGAGTAGCAAAACAAGCCGCGATTGTTCCGCGCGAATTGTCGGGACATGGCTTCGCTCGTGGCGTTGCCCACCCAAAGGGAGGGCGGGTCCAGCAAGGGTTCGAGGGCTTCGAGCCGTGCCTGCGCCTGCTCAAGCTCGCGCCGGGTTTCCGTGCGCTCAAGTTCGCCCATGGCGCGCCGGGCCTTGCCGCGTCCGCAGTGCCCGTCCGCGAGGTCATTCACGAGGAAGCCGATTCGCTTCGTGAGAATTTGCTTCTCCGCCAGCAAAGCGGGGCGTTGGGTCTGGCGGAATTTCTCGCCCATTTCGGCGGAGGCTTCGAGCAGGGGCCGCATGAGCGGGGAGGCGGTGCCGCCTTTGCCGCCGCCTTTGGGTGCCGCCGGAATCACAAACAGATTCCCGAATGAGTCGCGCCCGTCCACGGCTCCGGTGAGTCGAAAGGCGTTGCCAAGCGCGCCGCTAAGAGTCGCCACGGCGATCATGCCCGCGAGTTGCACCGGGGTGCGATAGACGCGCGCCGCCGCCTCCGCTATTGCGCGCATCGTCGGGTTCAATGAGTGAATCGGAAACTCGCCCGGCTCCAACGGGTCCGGCGCGGGTGTCGCGGTGGCGGGTTGGAGTTGCGGGTCCGCGCCAATATCAGCGGCGAGGACTTCGAGATCGAGCTTCACAGAATGGCCTTTTGTTCGGGGTGGGGATTGAGAAAGAGCAGGTCTTGCATCCCGTCGCCGATGGCCCCGACGGTGCGGGTGACACCGGGCAGGCGGGAGAGGCGGGACGGATTTTTGTTTTTGCCGTCCACGC
>JAYTXL010000060.1:0-16067 GCA_043742955.1 Verrucomicrobiota bacterium
ACTGAGATGGAGTTTGCTGATTTTGATGTGGTGATCGTGCAGCCGCTGAATGGCCTCCAGCGGCTCCTCGAATTCCACCGCCAGATGGCAGGTGTCATAGTTGACGCCGAGGTGCTCGTTGATCCGGAGATCGTGATGATGCTCGGCGCGGAAGCGTTCGAAGAATTGCACGGTCTCGGTGCTGGTTTCAAAAAGGCCGAGCGGCTCCGGCTCCAAGCCGAGGTGCAGTTTGCGGCCGGTCTCGTGGCTGAGCCGCGCAATGTGCTCCACACAATGCCAGAGATTGGTGCGGATCGCCTTGAGCTGGCCGGTGTCTTTCACGAATTCCTTGAACGAGCCGGGCAGCGTGCTCACGCTGCCTTCGATGCCCTTGGGCACCAGTTGCGCGAGCAAATCGAACAGGCGGTTCGTGTAGGCGAGTCGCTCGGGCGAAGTCCAGTCCGGCACATAAACCTGCTCCTTGACGGGGCCGCCATGAAAACGGCCAAAGGGAAATCCGTTAATGGTAAAAACGTAGCAGTGATTGTCGTGGAGCCAATGCTGGAAGGCCGACAACGTGGCGCGGTCGCTCAACTCGCGGGACGCCTGGTCGCTCAAACGCAGCCCGATGGCGTACGGTTTGTCCGGGCAAACTTGCGCGCGCACGGCCAGCGTGTATTTTTGGAGCGAGTCGAAGGTCTGCGCCCAATCCTCCCCCCGATGGATGTTGGTGCAATAGGCGAGGTGCAGGCCGTGGTTCAGTTTCATCGGGGGGAAATGTGCACGAAGAACGTGTTCAAGCCAATCCACTTTCTTCCAGGGCGCGTTGCAGCAGGTCGGTCAATCTGAGTTCCCCGGCCCAATGTTCTTCTACGAATGGCTCGAGGTGGCGCAGCTTCATGTCCGCGACAAGGTCGGCATCCGCCGTCGCGCGGTAAAACCCATGGACGTTGCTGGCGAATGAACCGGCGACGAAATAGGGAACCTCCAAGCGCTCCAGCGTTCGGGTGACCTTCAGCAGAACGTGGGTTTGCTCGTCAAGCATGGCGGCGCGCCGCGCGGGCGGCGAGGAAAGCCGGGGCCAGCTCGGGTCCCAGCCAAAGTTCCACGAATCGTTGATCGAGTTCCTCGGGGCTGGCCTGAGGATAACGCTCCCGCAGCCCGCTCTTCATCAACGCGCGCATCGAATGGCCCAACCTGTCACCAAGCTGCAACTTTCGTTCAGGAGACAGCCGCCGCGTGATCTCGATCAGCGCGCGTTCGGCTTCGGGACTGGTGTCGGGCGACTGCGTTTTCATGGCGGCGGCAATCTAAACTTCGGGGTCTGGCTCATGAAGCGCACCGGATTCTGATAAATCAATTTGTCAATCGCCTCGGCGCTGTGGCCGCGCTTGCGCATCTCGAGCGCGGTCCGCGGCACGGCCAGCGGCACACTGATGCCCCAGTCGCACGCGCTGTTCATCCAAATGCGCTCGTTGCCGTAGCACTCGACGATGTCGATCGCGCGCGCCGGCGTGCATTTGCTCTCGGGATAAAGCGTCATGCCCGCCCAGAAACCGCGGTCGAGCACATGCTGGACGGTGTGTTCCTCGACGTGATCGATGATGCAGCGCTCCGGCCGGATGCGTTTGTCGTTCTTGAGCGCATCGCAAATCAGGCGCGTGCCCTTGAGCTTGTCCTCGAGGTGCGGCGTGTGGACGAGGATGAGCGAGTTGGTGCGCGCGGCGAGGTCAATGTGCATTTCCAGAACCTTGAGTTCGTTGCGCGAATTTTTGTTGAGGCCGATTTCGCCGATGCCCAGCACGGTCGAGCGGTCGAGAAATTGCGGGATGATCCCGATGACTTCCGTCGCGAGTTGCGTGTCCTCGGATTCCTTCGGGTTGATGCAGAGCCAGCAGAAGTGCGGCAGCCCAAACTTGGCGGCGCGCTTGGGCTCATAATCCGTGAGCTGGCAGAAATAATCGTGGAAACCGTCGACGGAACTGCGGTCGTAGCCGGCCCAGAAGGCGGGTTCGCAGACGGCGGCGCACCCGGCGGTGACCATGTCATGGTAATCATCGGTCGTGCGGCTGACCATGTGTCCGTGGGGTTCGATGTAGCGCATGGGAAATAATTTGGAAACCAACGCGAATAGCTAAAAGTGACGCCGAATCAAATCAAGCGCCCACTTTTTAGCAGCAGTTTGATTAGATTCGTCCAACTGATCCAAGTCGAACACAAACTCCTGACCGCGAGCTACGGCTTCAAGTTGCGCGTAACCATCGTGCGCTTTCCACCTCTTAGGATTCCAATGATAGCTCAAAAGAGGCCGGAATGGATTGGGCAGGAAAAATGCCGGGAGCTTCCAGACCGAACGTCCCATTCCCTCCACTGTCAATTGAGCTGCCGGCGAAAAGGTTTTGAAAATGCCGCTACCTGGTAAATTGCTGGTTTTCCCAGGCTTACCTAGTTCAAGTTTCTCTTTGCCAATGTAAACATTACCATAATGCGGGCACTTATGGTCCCCATTAACATGAGGATGACCATCAGCCCATTTTTCAAGCTGAGCTGCAGCTTTCAATTCTTGAATTTCCAACCAGCCAAAAAAAGAGTGAATATCTGGGGCGTTTTTGACATATACCCAATGTCCATCCTGATACTTCGCCTTCCTAAACCACCCAAAAAACAGGAACACATCATTTACTCCCACTTCCTGTTTCTCAAGGTGTCCACAAGCCGCACCGGCCTGACCAAACAAAGGCTTCCAACCTGAAGGACGACCAATTGAGGCTGGATCCAAGTCGGGGTCGAAATGAACAGGGTTTTTTCTAGAAAGACATTTGCGATTCGCTCCGCGCAAACCAAGGTCTTCCACTAATGGACCAAGATTGTATCCATTAACAGAAACCTCTTGGTATTTTCGCTTCTCGTTGTCGCCAGGAATCGGAATGGAAATGGGAGTCCAGTGACCATCCGAGGTCTCGATCAAAGGGCTCGGACGTCTCCCGACTCCACTATCAATGCCTTTCCGGCTCAGGATGATCTTCATGCTCATCTTGAAACCGACATGCTCATCCACGCGACCGTCGTGCCTTTCACCGTTGCTTTTGCCAACGGCTTCCTCGTCGGGTCGCTGATTTTTCCCACGGTATTCATCAGAGCTTAGTCGATTTCAACACTAGCTTCGGAGCCGTGCTTCTCTTTTGGAGTCGTCGTAGCAAATACCGAGCGATTCCCCATTCCGTCACCACGACTGCACCGTGTTGGCTGAGCTTTCTTTCCACCGACTCGAAATCAAGCCTGATCTCAGTGAGGCTCACACTTGGAGTTTTCATGGTGTTGGCAAATTATTGGCAGGTTGATTCAGTTTCCCGGGCCAGGCACCGGTGGCGCCCTTCACGGTCGCCTTCGCCAGCGGCTTCGTGGTCGGGTCGCTGAAGGAGAGCAGGACTTGTTTCGCGCGCTGCGGTTTCTTGTTGCCGAGTTCTTTCATCGCCTGGCGGAAGGCCCGGATGCGAAAATCATCCTCGCCCGGCGCACGATCCACGCGGTCGAGGAACGCCGCCAGATCAATGAGCTTGCTGCGGGCGTCCATGAAGTAGAGGTCGAGGATTTGCTGGCGTGTCATAGTCGTAATTGTTGGGTCAACTTAGCGGAGAATGGGGCGCGGCACAATGCCCCGTTTGAAATCATCGTCGCGCCTGCCTTGACGCGACGCTGCGCATTGTGTTTAGTGGAGGGGTCGATCAAGGTACAAAAATCTATGCCAACATACGAATATAGCTGCGCCAAGTGCGGCCATCAATTTGATAAGGTTCAGTCCATGTCGGACAACGCGCTGACCGTCTGTCCGAAGGAACTCTGCGGCCAGAAGAAGTGGGGCAAAGGCAAGGTGAAACGGGCCATTGGCACCGGCGCGGGCATCATTTTCAAGGGTAGCGGATTCTATATCACCGATTACCGCAGCGAGAACTACAAGGCGGGCCAGAAGAAGGATGCCCCGGCCACCGCGGCTCCGGCGGAAAGCAAAGCGGCGGAGAGCAAGCCCGCCCCGGACGCCAAGCCGGCCGCCAAACCGGAGTCCAAACCCGCCGCCAAGCCCGCCAAAACGAAATCCTCCACCGACTAAGGTGCGCGTGATAACGCCCGTTTTTCCAGGTTGAAGCGATGACGCGCGCGGGGCTACTGCTCGGTTTGATGCTGGCCGGCGAGGTGGGGGCCGCGCTGCCGGATCCGATGATGACGGTGCGGAGCCGTTCCGATCAATTTGTGATCAACGGCGTCATGACCATCGCGCCCAAGAAGCTCAAACACCTGCTGCCCAACGGCAAGCCGGAGCCGGCGGTTACCCTGCTGGAGCTGGAACCGCCGTTGCTCGCCGTGATCGCGGATCGGGTCAAGGTGGAGCTGCTGCGGGAGCTGGGGGCCGCCGACAAGTGGCAGGGGAAGATATTTGTCACCATCCGGCGGGCCGAGGAAACCGATCCGGAGGTATACATCACGTCCGAGCGGTTCAATAACGGCTGGCAATATCAGGTCGAGCTGCCGCAACAAATCGAGCCGGCCATGCTGGCGCGCGTGTTGGTGCGAACGCTGTTGCTGGAATTGGCCAACCGCAGCGCCGGGGATCGTTCGGCAGAAATTCCGTTGTGGTTGTCGGAAGGATTCACCGCCCATTTGCTGGCCTCTCCGGAAGCGAGTTTAAACCTGCTGCCCGAACAACCCCTGAGGGACAAGCGGTTTAATGCGCTGGCGGCCTCGGTTACCACGCGGGACCGGGTGAAAACAGATGCCCTGGCGCTGGTGCGCGCCCGGCTCAAAGCCGTGCCGCCGCTGCCTTATGCCGATCTGAGCCTGCCCACCTCGGATCAGTTGCAAGGCGAGGCTTGGGAAACCTACCGCAGTTGCGCTCATTTGTTCGTGCTGGAGTTGTTGCGGCTGAAGGACGGTCGCGCGGCCATGCGGGGAATGCTGAGCGCGCTGCCGGAGTATCTGAACTGGCAGTTCGCCTTTTACCGCGGCTTCAACCCCCATTTCCGCAGCCCCCTGGAGGTCGAAAAATGGTGGTCGGTGACCCTGCTCAATTTCACGGGGCGCGACCAGCACCTGAAATGGACCGCCGAGGCGAGCCTGTTGCGGCTGGATGAAATCCTGCGGGCACCGGTCGCCGTCCGCGCGGCGGCGAACGCCTTGCCGGAGCGGGCCGAGGTAAAGTTGCAATGGTTGTTTACCAAGATGAAATACGCACAGCAGAAGGAGGTGCTGCAAAAAGCGGTTAACCAACTGCGCGCCCTCCAGTGGAACGTGCCGCCGGACATGTTGAAATTAGTCGATGACTATCGCTTCACATTGGAAACCTATCTGCAGAAGCGAAACAAAGTGGTGGGCGAAACCGATGTCAAAGGCGGCCCCGCATCTGGAATGCATCCATTTGTGCGTGAGACGGTTGCAAAACTGGATCTGCTGGATGTCATTCGGGAGGATTTTAGAAAATTTGGCCCGCCGGCAACCTCCCCCACCGCCTCGCCTTGACCGACTTTCCAGTTCCCGGGCCGTGGGTGCGTCCCGCTTGACAGGTCAGGCTTCAAACATATAGTGCTGTCAAGATGTCAAAGGACGCTGCATCAGGGGCGGGTGCGAACCCGCCCACCGACCCGCAATTGAACACGCTCAAAGAATTCCACGCGGCCGGTCGCGGCCACTGGGCGCATATTTCTGACGCCGACTGGAATGACTGGCGCTGGCAGCTCAAGCACCGCATCACCCGCGTCGAGCAGCTCGAACGCCTGCTGCCCAGCCTCACGGCCGAGGAGCGCGCGGGGGCCATCCTTGCCAATACCAAGCTGGCGATGGCGATCACCCCGTATTTTTTCAACCTGATTGATCCAGCGGATGAGCTCTGTCCGATCCGTTGGCAGGTGATTCCGCGCCTCGAAGAAACCACCACCGCCCCGTGGGAAATGAGTGATCCCTGTGGCGAGGATTCCCACTCGCCCGTGCCCGGCTTGGTGCATCGGTATCCCGATCGGGTCCTTTTTCTGGTGACCGACCGCTGTGCCGCTTATTGCCGGTATTGCACGCGTTCACGGCTGGTCAGCAATGCCACCGGCTATGATTTTCATCCGGAGTTCGACCGGCAGATCGAGTACATCGCCCGGCATCCGGAGATTCGCGACGTGTTGCTTTCCGGCGGGGACCCGCTGCTGTTGAGCGATGAGAAGCTCGAGAATTTGCTGAGCCGGCTGCGCGCCATCAAGCACGTCGAGTTTCTCCGCATTGGGACGCGGATCCCGATCTTTCTGCCGCAGCGGATCACGCCCGAGTTGTGCACGATGCTGAAGCAATTTCATCCGCTCTTCGTCAGCCTCCACTCGAACCACCCGCGCGAATTGACCACCGAGGTGCGTGACGCCCTGGGCCGCCTCGCCGACGCCGGCATTCCGCTGGGCAATCAATCGGTGCTGCTCAAGCATGTCAACGACCACGCGTCCGTCATGAAGGCGCATGTCCAGAAATTGCTGATGTGCCGGGTGCGCCCGTATTACATCTACCAATGCGACTTGATTGCCGGCTCGGCGCACTTGCGCGCGAGTGTGCGCCAGGGCATCGAGGTCATGGACCAGCTGCGCGGCCACACGACGGGCTACGCGGTCCCGCAATATGTCATCGACGCCCCCGGTGGCGGCGGCAAGGTGCCGGTCAATCCCGAATATGTGCTCAGCCACAATGCGGACCGGGTGGTCATCCGCAATTTCGAGGGGAAAATCTTCGAGTATATCGAGGCCGCCAATAGTAAGCCGGTTTATAAGGCTTCCGAGAATTTCACGGCGCCGGAGTGGGCCTGACCATCAGAAAAGCCAGCGCAGTACCGCGAATCACCAATTTAATGGCCCACCCAGTCCCGTCCTAGCAACCCCCTGCCCCTGCTCAACCCCATGTCAAACGCCCCGCTCGCCCACCCCACCGCCCGCCATAGCTGGACCTTTTTTCGCGCCGGCGGCCTCGACCAGGTCAGCCTGCAAAACGGAGCCGATTTACGCGCGCTCGATCAGCTCGATCAAAAACTCTGGGTGGCTTTGAGCTGCCCCACGCGCGGGTTGGAATTTGACGCCCGCACCTTGGAGCTGATTGACACCGACAAGGACGGTCGGATTCGCGTGCCCGAGATTCTGGCGGCGGTCCGGTGGGCCGGTCTGCATCTCAAGAATCTGGACGATGTGGTCGCCGGCGGCCACGCGTTGCCGTTGAGCGCGATCAATGATGCCAATGAATCCGGGGCCAAGCTGCTGCTGAGCGCGCGGCATATCCTCAAGAATCTTGGCCGCCCGGACGCAACCGCCATCACGCTGGAGGATACTACCGACACCGGCCGGATTTTTGCCCAAACCCAATTCAATGGCGATGGCATCGTCCCGGCGGATTCGGCCACCGAGGCGGAAACCAAGCAGGTCATTGAGGATATCCTCGCCACTGCGGGTGCCGATGTGGATCGCAGCGGAAAACCGGGGGTCACGCAGGCGCGGGTGGACGCATTTTTCGAGGCGCTGCAGCAGTTTTCGGACTGGTGCCAGCAGGCGGAAGTCCCGGCGGTGCTGCCGCTGGGTGAAGGCACCGGTGCGGCGTACGAATCCATGAAGGCCGTCCGGGCCAAAGTCGAAGACTACTTTGCGCGCGCTCGGCTCGCGGCTTTCGATGTCCGCGCGGCGGCGGCGCTGAACCGGACCGAGGCCGACCTGGCATTCATTGCCGCGCAGGAACTCACGGCGACCAGCGCCGAGATCGCCCGGCTCCCGCTCGCGCATGTGGAAGCGGGACAACCGCTGCCTTTGGGCGGCGGAGTGAACCCTGCGTGGGCCGGTCTCGTGGCTCAATTCCGGGTCGCCGTTGTCACCCCGGTATTCGGTGCGCAAAAACTGGCGCTCACCGAGGCGGATTGGCGGGAGCTCGCTGCGAAGTTCGCCGCCTATGAGGCGTGGCTGGGCGCGAAGGCGGGCGCGAGTGTGGAAAAACTGGGTTTGCCGCGTGTGCGTCAAATCCTGGCCAGCCCGGCGCGCGCGGCCATTGGTAGTCTGATTCAGCAGGACCTGGCCTTGCAGGCGGAGTTCGATCAAATCAACGCCGTGGACCAGCTGATCCGCTATCATCACCACCTCGGGCAGTTGCTCAACAACTTCGTCACCTTTAGCAATTTTTATAGCCGCCGCGACAAGGCGATTTTCCAGGCCGGCACCCTGTTCCTGGATCAGCGGAGCTGCGATCTCTGCCTGCTCGTTGAGGATGCCGGCAAACACGCCACCCTGGCCGGTCTGGCGGGGACCTATCTCGCCTACTGCGATTGCGTCCGCAAAAGCACGGGCGAAAAAATCCAGATCGTCGCCGCGTTCACGGATGGTGATTCCGACAATCTCATGGCGGGTCGCAACGGCATTTTCTACGACCGCAAAGGCCGCGACTGGGACGCGACGATCACCAAGATCGTGGATAATCCGATCAGCATCCGGCAGGCATTTTGGGCTCCGTACAAGAAGTTCGTCCGCATGATGGAAGAGCAAATTGCCAAGCGCGCGGCGGCGGCGGATGCCGAGGCGCAAAAGAAATTGAGTGATGCCGCCGTGGCCACGGCCAACGTGGACAAGGCCAAGCCGGTGGAACCCAAAAAAATAGATGTGGGTGCGGTGGCCGCATTGGGGGTCGCCTTCGGGGCCATCGGAACGGCGCTTTCCGCCCTCGCCACTGGCCTGCTCCGGCTGGACTACTGGCAGGTTCCGCTCGTGTTTGTCGGGCTGATGCTGCTCGTCTCCAGCCCCTCGATGTTGATTGCGTGGCTCAAGCTACGGAAGCGCAACCTGGGCCCGATCCTGGACGCCAATGGCTGGGCGGTGAATGCCAAGGCCCGCATCAATGTTCCTTTTGGTGCGTCGCTCACGGCCGTCGCAGAGTTGCCCGAGGGCGCCCGGCGCGATTTGCACGATCCCTACGCGGAAAAGAAAAGCCCGTGGCCCTCCGTCATCGTGCTCGTCATCTTGTTGTGGCTCACCTACACCGTGCTCAACAGCATGGGCTACATCAGCGAGTGGACCGAAGGCCGCCTCGGCACCGCGAAACCGGGAATCATTGGGAAGTGACGGGCGACTACCGCGTCATCGATGCCATCGACGATTCTTCGAAGGTTGTGGATGTATCCGTGATTCGTCACCGGCGCGAGGTTTACCGGGATTTCTGAACTGGCCATGCCCCGCGAAACCAACCTCGCCAAGGCCGCCCGCGTGCGGCAAATCATCACCGGACTGCGACGTTCTTACCCGGACGCGCACTGCGAGTTGAACTATTCTACCCCGCTGGAGTTGCTCATCGCCACCATTCTGTCCGCGCAATGCACCGACAAACAGGTCAATCTCGTCACGGCGAACCTGTTCCAGAAATACCACACGGCGGCGGACTACGCGCGTGCACATCCCGACGAGTTCAGCGCGGACATCCGGCGCATCGGCCTGTACCGGAACAAAGCGAAGCACATTCAAGCCGCCTGCCGTGCGCTCCTGGAGCGACACGGTGGCGAAGTCCCGCGCACGATGGCGGAATTGACCGCCCTGGCCGGCGTGGGCCGCAAGACGGCGAATGTCGTTTTGGGAAATGCGTTCGGCCTCAATCATGGCGTCGTGGTGGACACCCATGTCGCGCGCCTGTCCGGACGGCTTGATTGGACGAACGAAACGACGCCGGAGAAAATCGAACTCGCCTTGCAGCAGCTGGTGCCGCGCGAACTTTGGGCGTTGCTCAGTCATTGGCTCATCTGGCATGGCCGCCGTCGTTGCGCCGCGCGCACTCCGGATTGCGTGAATTGCGAAATCCAGCAGCACTGCCCGCGCAAAGGTGTAAAAAAGGTTCGCCACGGATGAAACCCGGATAAAGCACAGGTCATGGTTGGTGCTCGTTCAGCAAAGGAAGGTTTCATCCGTGTTTCATCTGTGTTTAATTTGTGGCTAGATGAATTGGCTCCTGCTCCAGTCCGGCCCCGGCGAACCGGCGTTCAACATGGCGCTGGACGAGGCCCTGCTCGAAGCGGCGGCATCGGTGGGCCACCCGGTCCTCCGTTTCTATAGTTGGACCGAGGCAACGGCCACGTTTGGCTATTCCCAGAAATTTGCCGAGGTGGAGCGCTTCACGCCTTTGCGACCGCTGATCCGCCGAACTACCGGCGGTGGACTGGTGCCCCACGACGCCGATTGGACCTACAGCCTGGTGATTCCCCCGTGCCACGAATGGTACACGCTTAAAGCGGTGGCGAGTTATCAGCGGATGCACGAATGGGTGGTCGCCGCCTTCGCCCGATTGCACACCGCAACCGAATTATCCCCGGGTTGTGTGGGCGAATCACCCGGCCAATGTTTCGTCGGCGCCGAGCCGTTCGACGTGCTGTGGCAGGGTCGAAAAATTGCTGGGGCTGCGCAGCGCCGCAATCGCGACGGTTTGCTCATCCAGGGATCAGTGCAGCCGCCGGTCGGCGTGGCCAAAGCCGACTGGCAACAGGCGATGGGCGATGTGGCGGCAGAACAATGGCAGATCAAGTGGGAGGTCTTCGAACCCGCCACGCGGTTGCGGGAGCGGGCGGAGGCGCTGGCCCGGGAGAAATATTCGCAGGCGCTTCACAACCAGCGGCGATAGCCCTGCCACAAGCAAGGTTTGAAAGGCAACAAGGGCAGTCTCGACTGCCGCGATTTGGGACGCAGGCCAAAATCACCTCACGCCGCCTGCTCAAACTCTTTGAGCGGCACGTGCGATTGAAGATAGGCAATCAAGGCCTCGCGTTCCGGCGGAGACAGTCTCGAAAGGGCGTTGTACAGTCCCGCGTCCCGCGCTCGCAGTTCAGGAAACTGGCCACCCATGAGAAAATCGCGGGCCCGGCTATCGAGCAGAAAGGCGATAAACACGGTGCGCAGTTCCCGGCTATGGGTGGCGTCCGTCTCCTGGGTGGCGACAAACTTTTCAAACGCCTCCTCTGCCAGCTGGCTGCGCGTCGGGATGGCTGGTGTTAATCCGAACACCCGGGCGAGGATTTCGCGCAGGCTCGGCAGGCGGTCGGTCTTGTAGAGTTCCTGGAGTTTAGGCAGATTCCAAAACTCTTGCGGCTTCTCGAAGAGTAGGCGCCGCACCCGTTCCTCGACGGCGGCCCAGTCTTCCGCATCGAACGCCTCCCGCAAGGCTGTGTCAGCAGCCACGGCTTCGCTGGCCTGTTGCGCGAAACGCTCGCGATACATTTCACGGTCAATCCGCATCCCGAACAACCCGATCTCATCACGGATAACGCTCGCCATCGGGTCGGGCGAGGTGTTGGTGAAATCGTCAATGCGGATGCCTCCGCCCCCGCCCCCGCTACCGCCACCTGCTTCCGGCGGGCCTTTGGGCAGATTCAAGTTCTGGTCGTAGTCAAAATCCTCCTCAAGATATTCGCAGTTGGCAAAGAAGTCGAAGAGCGCAAAGCCGTCTTTCTTGGCGCTGCGTTGCTCCGCTCCCTCGCCGTGTTTGAAGGTGAACAGGCGCGTGCCACGGCCTTTGATCTGGATGAAGTCCATCGGCGACATGATGGGACGCGCCAGCACCACATTGAGCACATCCTCACAATCGTAGCCGGTGGTCATCATGCCGACGGTCACACAGACGCGCGTGCGGCTGGTGTCGTAGTCGCGGAAAGCATCCGCCCGCCAGCGGGACTTGCCACTGAGGTTGTTATTGGCGAAATCAATCGTCATCTGTTGCGCGCCGGGAATGTCCGACGTGACCTGCACGGCGAACGTCGAGCCCGCCGCGTATTCCGCAGGCCAGCGGCGGGTCGCTTCCTCGTTCAGCAGCGTCACGAGCTTGGTCGTGTGTGCGGCTGACCGCGAAGCAAATCGTCTTGCCGATTTCGCCCGTGAGTAGGTCGCGCTTGGCGTTGTCGAAGAAGCAGCGGACGAAACTCAGGTTCGTTTCGTCCGAGAAAAACTTCCGCTCGTAATCCTTTTTACCAAATACCAACTCCTGTTCCTGCCCGTCCTCGTTGGCCGGTACCGTCACGGTGTAACCCTCATCCGCCAGCATTTGGGTGGTGATGTCCGTGCGGGCGTCGAGCGTGACGGGATTGCAGAGGTAGGGCGGGACGTGCTGGACGGCGTCGAGCAGCGTGTAGCGGAAGGTCGGCTTGCCGTCGTCGCTGCCGAAGGTGCGATAGGTGTCGAGCAACAGCCGCCGCTCGTATTCGCGCGGGTCGTTCTGGCGGTCGGCGTCCTTCAATCCTTTCAGATAATCGCGCGGCGTGGCGGTGAGGCCGAGCTTTGCGCCGACGAAATACTCGAAAATGGCGCGGTTGTTGCCGCTGATGGTACGGTGCGCTTCGTCGCTGATGATGAGTTGGAAATCCGTCGGGGCGAACTCGTGCAGGACACGGTTGCGCGCGGCGAGGCTTTGAATCGTCGTCACCATCACTTGCGCCTGCTTCCATTCCTGCCGCTTCTGTTTGTAGATGACCGTCTGGATGCCGTCGTTCGCGAGGTAGGCATTGAAGTTTTTCCACGCCTGAGTTTCCAGCTCCAGCCGGTCCACCAGAAACAGAATGCGCGTGGCGTTCTCCGTCCGCAGATACAGCTTGGCGATGGCCGCACTCAAGAGCGTCTTGCCCGTGCCCGTGGCCATCTCGAACAGAAACCGTTGTTGCGACGGCGACGCAGCCTTTTGCAACTCTCGCACCGCATCAATCTGGTAATCCCGCAGCAACCGGATTTTCTTGTATACCATCACCGCCGCGCGGTCGGCGGCGGAATACTTAAGCCAATCTGCATCTTGCGAAACAGCGATGTAATTCTCATCCACCGTCACGGCGGCGAGCCGGGCGGCATCGGGCCGCCACTCCGCCGCCTGGCCGAGTTGCTCCAACGGCAGGAAGCGCGACACCTTCACCGGATTCCCTTGCCGCAGATTCCAGTAGTAATGCACCAGCCCGTTGCTCAGGAAAATGTGCCAGACGCCAAGACTTATCGCGTAGGCGCGCGCCTGCTCTTTGCCGGTCAACGGATCAATTCCCTCGCGCTTGGCTTCCGTGACCGCCACCGGCCTTTGGTCGATGTTCAACAACACATAATCCACGAAGCCATCCGGCGCGTGGTCGAAGTCCTTGCCCAAATCCTGGCTCGGGGAAAACGTGCGCCGGGAGACGCGATGCTCGCACACGATGTTCTCGCGCCGGCCTTGCGCGTCCGGCAGAAAACGCCAGCCCGCTTCTTCGAGCAGCTTGTTGATCGTGATGCGGGCTTGGGCTTCGGAGGGCAGGATGGGTTTTTAGTCGGTTTGCGGCAAGCCGAGCATTTGGCGTGTGGCTTCTTCCATTCGTGCCCGGAACCGATTAAAGCTCGGCATATCAATCCGATTCGGATCAATCGTTCCATCGGCCACCATGTCGGCGAGGTCGGTCACTTCCTTGCCCGAGTCGGTCAAAATCGCTTCTAGCTGCGCCTTTGCTGGATTCGGGCTGTTGTCGTTCCCCGAAAGTGATTTCTCCAAGACCTCGCAGCTTTGATAGGGATTGATTTTAAGGGCACAAAGAACCCATGCCTCGCTCTTTGGCTTCGGCACCATCGGAATACCGTGAGGAAACCCCTCCGCTTGGAATCCGCCTTCAATCGAAGCCCATTTCGCCTCAAAAAGTCCTTGCTCAGTCGCGCGGGTTCCGTCCGCATCGCGAAAAAGCACCGCGCCAACCTCGCATTGCGCCTGCGCTTTTCTTGCCACAGCAAGCCTGGCCAAGGCCCGTGCACCTTTGAAAAAGTAAGCCGTCTCGTAATCGCGCTTTTTGCCCGCCGAGAGGGCCATTGGCAGATCCTTTGCCAATCTGGCGAGCCGGGCCTCCGCGATGAACTCAAACGCCTCGGAATCCAGAAGTGAATATCCGGCCACACCCTCCACCAGTTTGTCCACGATAACGGCCATCGGCCCAGCGCGAAAATCGGCTCCGCTGCATTCGCCTGTTTGATGGATGCAGGCGCCAATGTCGCTTGACCCCTCGCCCGAGACCATGAAGATCATTTGCCGTTGGCGTTGCGGGTTTCTTTTTCTGGGAGAATGGCGGCAAGCCTTGTAACCATTTTCCGCAGGTCGGTATCGGCAAAGACCTCGCCCGGGCCGAGCGCGCGCAGTTTATCGCGCGTCTCCGGCTGGTCAAAATAGCGGCAGGCCCGGGTGCTGCCATCCTCCGTTTTGTAGAGAAGAACCACGGCCTCCTTCGCCACGGCATCCTCGAGAAAATTGAGAATCAGCGGACTGTGCGTGGTGACCACAACCTGCTTGCCTTGCTGCCCAAGGCTAACAAGAAAATCCACGAGCCGCTCGACGATGGCGGGATTGATCCCGTTTTCAATCTCATCAAGCAGCAGCGTCTTGTGTCCGGTGAACGCCTGCGAGAGAATCGCGATCACCCGGAGGAAGCCATCGTTGATGTGCCCCGCCTCCACAGCCGCGCTTTCGCGATAGTTCTCCTGCATACGCAGAATTTTCCAGCCCGCGCGGTATCCCTTCACGTTCCACTTGATCAGGTGCGGATAAAACTCTTGCAGTTGTTTCAGGAGTTTCTCCTTCGACTCGGATGAAAGCTGATCCAAAAACGGGGACAGCTTCTCTCCGCTGGCACCGATATCCTGAGCCGCACG
This sequence comes from Verrucomicrobiota bacterium, assembly GCA_043742955.1. Taxonomy (GTDB): domain Bacteria; phylum Verrucomicrobiota; class Verrucomicrobiia; order Limisphaerales; family JAYTXL01; genus JAYTXL01. Next base: position 14,634 of record JAYTXL010000060.1, read on the forward strand.
CGCCTTTTTGCGCATGAGCTGTGGCGAGAGAAGTTCAAGCGAACTCAGGCTTTGCAGCATCGTCCGCATCTCGCCGATGCCGGGGTGAATCCCCTCCAGCCGCAGTTTTCCAAATACCGAGCCTTCGTAATCAAAAAGCACTTCATCAGCGGATCGTGTTTCGCCCTCAGTCCGCTTCACCGCGAGTTTTCCGTCCTCCAGCTTCAGTATTGCCACCTCATTGCACGTGATGGTCTCATACGTGCATTTGAGCATCGTGGTGTTGAACCGCGCGTGCCACACAATCCGCTTCCCGTCGCCTCCTTTCACCCCCACTTCAAACGTGATGATCGGGTTTTTCTTTCCCAAATGACTGACCAGTTCACCCTTTTTCCAATCCCGGTTTTTCAGCCACTCCTGCACATTGCCGGTGGCGACGTGGGCGACAAAGTCAAACGCCTGCAGGAGTGTGGATTTCCCGGCACCATTCATGCCGATGAGACAGGTAAATCCACCAAGCTCATATCCCTTTGGCGGCAGATCGAAATTCACCAACGACTTGAAATTTTCGATGTGAATGTGTGAAATCATGCAGTTGAGGGATGTTGGCATCAATCTACCACAGTAGCGAGCGTTTCCTGATTGCCCCACACCCGATCAAGGACGCGCTGGATTTTGGCCTCGAAGCGGGGGAGCAGGCCGCGCACCGCCTCCAGCTGCGCCGCCTCCGCGTCCAACTCCGACACGATCCGCCGTTGCTCGGGCAGCGGCGGCAGGGGGATTTCGATGGCGTGGCGAACGCGACAGTGGTGGACGCCGCGGATTGAGGGCCAAAGGCCCGCATCCATCCCAGCCTGGGGCAACGCCCCAGGTGCGTCGTGCAAAATCATTTCCGAGGGCTGAAGGCCCGATCCATCGGCGGCGGATTGTTTGGCGCGATGAGATGGGGCGGGCCGTTGGCCCTTCGATTTGTTTTGGGGATTCGTTTTCTGGGGCGTTGCCCCAGGCTGGGATATTGTCGGGCCGTTGGCCCTTCCGATTTGACCCTTCAACCACGCCTTCACCACGCGCTCCGCTTCCGGCAGGTCGTTGGCCGCGCTGGGCGTGCGTTTGTCGCCGAGGTCGAAGCCGTCGGCGGTGATTTTGAGGAAGAGGATTTCCTTCGTCTGCCGCGCGAGTTTTTTGTCGAGCAGGAGGATGCTGGTCTTCACGCCGGAGTAGGGCTTGAACACGCCCGCCGGGAGCGAGACGACGGCCACGAGCGAGTCCTCGACGAGGAAGCGGCGCAGTTTCACGTAGGCGTTCTGCGTGGTGGCGACGATGCCGTTGGGCACGATGACGCCGCCGCGTCCGTCGGCGGTGAGGTGCTCGGCGATGTAGTCGGTGAAGAGCACCTCGGCCTTCTTCGCGGCGATGCGGAATTTGGTGTGCGGGGTGACGCCGCCTTTCGGGGTC
>JAYTXL010000061.1:0-41356 GCA_043742955.1 Verrucomicrobiota bacterium
GGTTAATGTGAAGACGCTTATGTGGCTGGGATATTCAACGGATTTTCACTCGACCGGTGCCCTAAGACCCGCTTAAACGAACCACCTGAAATTTCCGCATGTCTGACATTTTTCCCAAGAGGACGAACAAGCTGCCCGGCCTGGTCATTGCCGGGGCGCTGTTGGTGGGCACCAGCGTGACAGCGGGCGTGTGGTACTATTTCACCCCCAAATACACGCGGGTCGGCTACCAGCCAAAACAGCCGGTGGCCTTTTCCCACGCCATCCACGCAGATCAACTGGGCATGGATTGCCGTTATTGCCACAACGGCGTCGAGAAATCGTGGTATTCCAATATTCCATCGGCGGGCACGTGCATGAACTGTCACAATCAGGTGCTCAAAGATGATCCGAAACTCGCACTGGTCCGGGAGAGCGCCGCGACGGGCAAGGCGATTCCGTGGGTGCAAATCCACAAGACGCCGGATTACGTCTATTTCAATCATTCCGTGCATGTGACCCGCGGGGTTAGCTGCGTAAAATGCCACGGTGAAATCAATAAGATGGATGAAGTTCGCCATGCCAAGCCCTTAAGCATGGGCTTTTGTCTGGATTGCCATCGGAATCCGGAAAGCCAGATTCGCGATCCGAAGGACGTTTACAACCTCAGCCTGGAAATCAACCCCGAGGTCCAGGAGAAAATGGGCAAGCAATTCGTCCATGACTGGAAGGTCAACTCCTCCCAAAACTGCTCTGCCTGTCACCGATGAAAACGATCCCCCCCCTTTGTCCGGAGCCGGAAACCGGACCAAAATACTGGCGCAGTCTGGAGCAATTGGCGGACACGCCCGAATTCCGGGCCTGGGCGGAGCGCGAATTCCCGGCCGGTGCCAGCGAACTCAAGGATGGCGCCACGCGCCGCGATTTCGTGAAGATAATGTCGGCCTCATTTCTGCTGGCGGGCTTGGGTGCTTTCGGCACGGGCTGCCGTCGGCCGGAAGAAAAAATCTATCCATTCTCCAAGCTGCCGGAAGGCTATACCCACGGGGTAGCGCAATACTTTGCGACGTCCATGCCGAATCGGGGCAGCGCCATACCGCTGGTGGTCAAATCCCACGAGGGCCGGCCGACGAAAATTGAGGGCAACGCCCAGCATCCGGATAGCAATGGCGCGACCGATACTTTCGCACAGGCTTCAATATTAAACCTTTACGATCCAGATCGCGCCCAGCGTTTTACCCGGGGTGGCAATACGGTAGCGCGGGAAACGGCCTTGGATTTTCTGGCTCAATCCGCAGGCAAGTTCGCTGAAAACAACGGCCAGGGCCTGCGTTTTCTCGCCGAACGGAGCAGTTCGCCCTCGCGCGCCCGGTTGCAGGCGATGCTCCGCCAAAAGTATTCCCAATGCCAGTGGGCGGTTTACGAACCGGTCACCTTTGACCATCACCGCGAGGCGTCCACACTGGCTTTCAACCAATCCGTAACCCCGTATTACAAGCTCGACCAGGCGAACGTCATAGTCTCACTGGATTTCGATTTTGCGGGTGGTGAAGAGGATAGCACCCGTTTGATTCGTGGTTGGGCGGCCAAGCGCAAGATCGCCAAGCCGACGGATTCGATGAACCGCTTATATGCGGTCGAGACGCTGATGACTCTGACCGGAGCCAATGCGGATCACCGTTTGCGGGTGGCTCCCAGCCAGGTGCTGGCCGTGGCCGCGCGCTTGGGTGCCGAGATCGAAACGCTCACGGGCGGATCACCGGGCAACAAACTCGTTGAATTGGGCACGGCGGTGAAGCAGCACGAGAAATGGATCACCGAATGCGCCAAAGATCTGGTGGCCAACAAAGGGAAATGCCTGGTGGTAGCTGGACACAGGCAACCACTTGCAGCCCATGTTATTGCCCACAAAATAAATGTGGCACTGGGCAACCTCGGCAGCACCGTTTTATTTCATCAGGCGCCCAAAGCGTACGAAATCAGCATCGCTGAACTCGCGCAAGATTTGAAGGACGGCAAGGTTGAAACCCTGGTTATTCTCGGGGGCAATCCGGCCTACAACGCGCCGGCTGATTTGGATTGGGCCAAGCTTCAAGGCGGGGCCAAGTCCGTGATCCGGCTCGGTTATTTTGAGGATGAAACGTTTCAGGCAACCAAACGGGCGAATGATTGGCATCTCCAACAGGCACATTACCTTGAGTCGTGGGGAGATGCCCGCACGAGCGATGGCACAGTGGTCCCCGTTCAGCCGCTCATCGAGCCGTTATTTGGCGGCGTGACCGAAATCGAGGTGCTCGCGCGGCTGGCTGGTTTGGACACCATCAAGCCGCACGATATTGTTCGCGCGACTTTCCGGACCTTGAGCACGGCGGACGATTTCGAAGCGAGTTGGAAGCAATTTTTGCACGATGGCTTTCTCGCCAACAGTGCTCACAAATCGATTGCGGTCAACTTCAACGCCGAGGCGGCCAACAAAGCCATCGAGGACACGGCGACGGCACCGGCCGCCACCAAGGACAAACTTGAGATCATTTTCCATCGCGACTACAGCGTGGATGACGGCCGTTACAACAACAACGGCTGGTTGCAAGAACTGCCCGATCCCATCTCCAAGATGGTGTGGGAAAATGTCATCTCGATCAGCCCGCAGACGGCGCAAGACCTGAATTTAGTCATCAAGGACAATGAAGACATGAATCTTCAGGTCCCCTGGGTGAAGATTGATTTGAACGGACGTTCCGTGGAGGGACCGGTCTGGCTTTCACCCGGTCAGGCGGACAACACCCTCGGCATGGCCCTGGGCTATGGCCGCAAGGAAACCGGCCGCATCGGCCGCAACTCCGGGTTCGACGCGTATCGTCTGCGCACCGTCGCGGCGCCGAATTTCGCGAGCGGAGCGAAACTCAATCCGCCGGCGCGCACCTATCAGCTTTCCTGCACCCAGAATCATTGGTCGATGGAAGGTCGCCCCATAATCCGCGAGGCGAATCTCCAGGAGTATCGGGACAACCCGAATTTCGCCAAAGGCATGAACATGCCGGAGCCGCCGTCCAATCAGCCGCTCTATCCCAATCCGCTGGATGAACTCCGCAAGAAACCCAACGTCATGCACCAATGGGGCATGTCGATTGATCTGGGCTCGTGTGTGGGCTGCTCGGCCTGCATGGTTGCCTGCCAGAGCGAAAACAATATTCCCATCGTCGGCAAAGAGCAGGTTTATCGCAACCGCGAGATGCATTGGATTCGTATCGACCGCTATTTCACGGGCGAAAAGACGGATCCGCAGATGATCAATCAGCCGATGATGTGCCTGCATTGCGAGTCCGCGCCGTGCGAGAGCGTCTGCCCCGTCAATGCCACCGTGCATGACGAGGAAGGGTTGAACGTGATGGTTTACAACCGCTGCGTCGGCACCCGGTATTGCTCGAACAACTGTCCGTATAAAGTCCGGCGCTTTAACTTTTTTGATTACAACCGTCGCCCGCTTGACCAACTGGCTGGTCCGTTTTATCCCACGCCGTTGACCCACACCACGGATGGGAAACTGGACTTGCTCCGGTGGTTTAAAGACCCGGATCGGGGCAACAAGCCGACGGACGAGTGGGATTTGCTCAAGCTGGTGAAGAATCCCGAGGTGACCGTGCGCATGCGTGGCGTCATGGAAAAATGCACCTACTGCGTCCAGCGCATCGAAGGCGCAAAAATCACCCAGAAGGTCAAGGCGGGCGCCTCGGGAGAGGTGCGGCTCACGGAAACGGCCCACACCATTCCGAAGACGGCCTGCCAGCAGGCCTGTCCGGCGGAGGCGATTGTGTTTGGCGATGTTTCCGATCCGGAGAGCGCGGTTTCCAAGCTGAAATCGCAGCAGCGAAATTACACGGTGTTGGATTTCCTTGCCACGAAACCGCGGACGACCTATCTGGCGCGCATTCGCAATCCAAATCCTTTGATGCCGGACTTCAAGGAATTTCCCTTTAGTTCCCAGGAATACACCGCCAAGAATGGACACCACCCGGCTGACCACGGGGCTCCTGCCGCCCACCCGGCGACCGAGGCCAAGAAGGGAGCGCACTAATGTCTGATTCCATCAACCAGTTGAAGATACACGCGCCACCCATTGAACTTGAGCGCGAGCCGCTGGTGCAAAACCAGCGATCGATCGGCTGGCTCTCCGACCAGATTGCCGGCGTGGCCGAAGGTAAAACTCCGGTCTGGTGGTGGTGCGCCTTTGTTCCCAGCCTCTTTTTGCTGGCGATGCTCGGCTACCTGATTCTCTATCTGATGTCCACGGGCGTCGGTGTCTGGGGGGTGGCCCACCCGGTCATGTGGGGCTGGGGGATTGTCAACTTCGTGTGGTGGATCGGCATCGGCCACGCCGGCACCCTGATTTCCGCGATTTTGTTTCTGCTGCGCCAGAAATGGCGCACCTCGGTGAACCGCGCAGCGGAGGCCATGACGATTTTTGCCGTCATGTGCGCCGGAATTTATCCACTCATTCATGTCGGCCGGATCTGGCTGGGCTGGTGGTTGTTCCCGCTGCCCAACGCCAATGATATCTGGCCGCAATTCCGTTCCCCGCTGATGTGGGACGTGTTTGCCGTATCCACCTATTTTACCGTTTCCTCGCTGTTCTGGTATATGGGGCTGATTCCTGACCTCGCGGTGATGCGCGACCGGTCGAAGACGAAAATCCGAAAATTTGCCTACGGTCTGTTTTCACTCGGCTGGACCGGCTCGAACCGGCACTGGAGCAATTATGAAAAGGCGTATTTGATTCTGGCCGGCCTGTCGACGCCGCTGGTGCTGTCGGTGCACTCGATCGTATCCCTCGACTTTGCGGTGTCCCAGCTCCCGGGCTGGCACACGACGATCTTCCCGCCCTATTTCGTCGCGGGCGCTGTGTTTTCCGGCTTCGGCATGGTGCTCACCCTGTTGATCCCGCTGCGCAGCCTGCTCAATCTCAAGGACATTATCACGATTCGGCATATCGATCTGATGTGCAAAGTCACCCTGGGCACGGGTTCGATTGTCGGTTACGCCTACGGGATGGAAGTGTTTATCGCCTGGTATAGCGGCAATCCCTACGAGCGCTTCGCCTTCTACAATCGGGCCTTTGGCCCGTACGGCTGGTCCTATTGGATCATGATTGTCTGCAATGTGGTGATCCCGCAGCTGTTCTGGTTCAAGCGCGTGCGCAGCCATATTGCCACGGTATTTATCATCTCCATCTTCGTAAATATTGGCATGTGGTTTGAGCGGTTCGTCATCATTGTAACTTCGCTCAACCGCGAGTTCCTCCCCGCTAACTGGAGCTACTTCAAACCGACCCCGATTGACATCCTGACGTACATCGGGACGTTCGGTTTGTTTTTCACCCTTTTCCTGCTGTTCCTGCGCTTCATCCCGCTGATCGCCATCTCGGAGGTCAAGGGGGTGACGCCGCAAGCCGATCCACATCACCCGCTGGGCGGCGCCAAGCATGGAGGACATCACTAATGCCTGCCGCAACTCAAACCTACGGGCTGATTGCCCAGTTCGAAACCCCGGCCGACGCAATGCATGCCGCCGAAAAAGTCCGCGATGCTGGCTTTCGCAACTGGGACGTGTTCACCCCCTTCCCCGTCCACGGCATGGACAAGGCCATGGGATTAAAGAATTCCAAGGTGGGCTGGTTTTCATTTTGTGGCGGGGTCGCCGGCTACACCACCGGCATGGTGATGATCTGGTGGATGAACTCCGTGGACTACGCCATTCCCGTGGGCGGCAAACCGATGTTCAGCCCGATGGCGGCGTTTCCGCCCTCTTATGAATTGACGATCCTGTTTGGCTCCTTCGGGGCGCTGCTGGGAATGTTATTCTTGAATCGCCTGCCGCGGCTGCACCATCCGCTGCTGAAAAATCGCTGCTTCACCGCCGGGGCCACCCACGACAAATTTCTGGTGGTCATTGAATGTAGCGACCCGAAATATTCAGAAACTGAAACCCGCAAGTTGTTGGAATCGACCGGCAGCAGGCACATCGAGGCGGTGGAGGAATAATGCGCTACTTCCTGTTAATCTTCGCCCTGATGGTCGTAACAGTGCTCGGCATCGCCGGCAAGCGTGGCAGCCTGTCGCGCAAACCACCCATCGAATTGTTTCCGGACATGGATCGCCAGCCGAAGCTGCGGCCGCAGGAGCCCAACAGCTTTTTCGCCAATGGCCAGAGTTCGCAACCCTTGGTCGCCGGCACGATTGCCCGGGGGTCGGCCTACGAAGATATTCCGGTCAATACCGGACGGCTCACCGGGCTCACCAACCTCGTCGACACCATTCCCCTGCCCCTCACCGCGCAACTCATGGAACGCGGCCGGGAGCGTTATGCCATCAGCTGCGTCCCGTGTCATGGCCCGCAGGCCGACGGCAATGGCATCACCAAAAAATACGGCATGGCCGTGGTGGCGAATCTGCACGACCCGCGCATTGTGAAAATGCCGGATGGTGAAATTTTCAGCATCATTACCAACGGAAAAAATTTGATGGGCGCCTACGGGGCCAACGTCGCGGTCAATGATCGCTGGGCCATCATCGCCTACCTGCGCGCCCTGCAACTAAGCAAGGTGGCGACCGGGAGCGATGTGCCGGCCGAGTTGCGTTCGACGTTGAAAAAGTAATTATGAATTCGCACGCCATTTCTTCCCTGAAACCGCGCGGCAGCGGTTGGCGCACGCTGGCCGGTTGGGTTGCCGGGATCGGCTGCCTCGCCATCCTGCTGATCCCGTCCCACGCCGCCAAGGCCGCCGAAGGGGCCGCCAAGCACAATGTGTCGGAGGTTGCCAAAGCCGGCCACTTGGAGTCGGCCACCGCCGTCAGCCATCACGGCGGCACGGGTGAACCCCCTTCGTTTTTGAAGCGGTTTGCCTTCTCCTATCTGACGGCGTACATGTTTTTTCTGAGCCTTCCTTTGGGGGCACTTTTCCTGGTAATCTTGCACCACTTGGTGGACGCCAGCTGGTCGGTCCCCATCCGCCGGTTAATGGAACAAATCGCGTGCCTGTCATTTCCCTGGATGGCGGTTCTTTTCGTGCCGATTGCGATTCTGGCCAAACAAATTTTCCCGTGGATGAGCATCGCCGATCCGCACGCGGATCATGCTTTGAACGCGAAGCTGCCCTTGTTCACCCCGATCATGTTTTATGTCGTGATGGCGTTCTGCTTCGGCGTCTGGGGTTGGCTGTCTCATTCGCTGCGCCGCCTGTCGCTGGAACAGGACCAAACCGGCGCAGCCAGTTGCACCTTCAAGATGCGCTTCCTGGCCTACTGGGGAATCTTCGCCTTTGCGGTCAGCCTGACGCTGGCGGCCATCATGTGGATGAAAGCCCTGCAGCACGAATGGTTCTCCACGATGTATGCCGTGCAATATTTCGCCGCCAGCGTCTGGATCACCCTTGCCACGGTCTATCTCCTTGCCTGCCACTTCAAGCGCACCGGCCCGCTCCGCGATGTGCTTCAGGAAAAACAGTTCTATTTCATCGGTTCCATGCTGTTCGCGTTCACCGTGTTTTATTCCTACGTCACGTTCTCCCAATATTTCATCATCTGGAACGCCAATATGCCGGAGGAGACCTTCTTCTTCATCGCCCGTGAGAAGGGCAGCTGGAAATACATCGGCTACCTGATTATTTTTGGTCACTTTTTCCTTCCGTTCCTGACGCTGCTGCGCATCGACTTCAAGCTCAAACTCGAGATCATGCTGCCCGTCTGCATCTGGGCCTGGGTGATGCATTATTTTGACATGCAATACAACATCATGCCCACGCTGTATCCGCAGGGCATCAATGTCAGCTGGCTGGATCTGGTCTGCCTCGGCGTGATCGGCACGGTGCTGTTCAAGATGTTCTTCAAGACTTTCGGCGCTTATCCAGCCTTTCCGCAGCGGGATCCGCGCCTCGCGGAAGCGCTGGATATCTATGTCGAACCGGCCCGCCACCACGCCCCCACCATCGGAGGCCGTAAATGAACTGGCTCCGCAACGCGATTAACCAATTTCCGGAGGTGCCATGTGAGTGACGAATCTTCCCTGTGCAGCGCGCGGTGCAAAACCATCGTCGTTTATGCCGTCGCCCTTTCCGGCTCGTTTCTGCTGCTGATCGCCCTGGCCGGGATGATGAACCATTACACCAAGGTGGCTCCCGTCGGACAGGCCCGGACCCTGGAGCGCCAGACCAATCTCAAGGCACATCAGGCCGAAAACGCCGAAGCCCTAAACAATCTGGCCAAAGATCCCCTCAAGGATGTGGTCCGACTGCCCATCAAGACCGCCATGGAACTCGCGGTCCAGGAAGGGAAAAACCCGGCCAAGGCGCGCGCAAATTTGATCGCCCGGATGGAAAAAGCCCTGGCCAAGCCGCCCGAGAAAAAGAGTGAATTCGAATAGCCGTCGCCGGTTATTTGCCTGACGATTTAATGAGCGCGCCGCTGTCTTCACCATTGCCGACCGCCGTTGCCGCCCCTGCGACCGGGGATGCCCCGGCCTCGCTGACCGGGATCGACTCGTCGTGCCGGCTGCCCGTCACTTTCCTGTTTGTCAGCGGTTTTCTCTGGATCCTGCTAGCCACTGCGCTGGCCCTGCTCACGTCCATTCAATTGCACTCACCTGGGTTTCTCGCGCACTGTCCCTGGCTCACTTACGGGCGATTGCAACCCGCCGCTCAGAACGCCTTTGTCTATGGATTCGCTTCGCAGGCCGGTCTCGGCACCGCCCTCTGGCTGCTCTGCCGGCTCGGCCGGGCCCCGCTCGCGCAACCCCTCGTGGTCGTGGTCGCCGCAATCTTCTGGAATCTGGGGGTCACGATCGGCGTGCTGGGGATTCTCGCGGGGGACAGCACCGGCTTTTCCGGTTTGGAAATGCCGCGCTCCGCCGCCCTGATCCTGTTTGTTTCCTACGCGGTCATGGGGGTCTGGGCCCTGATCGCGTTTCATTTCCGGCGGGAACGTGCGCTTTACGTTTCGCAATGGTATCTGCTCGCCGCCCTCGTGTGGTTCCCCTGGATTTATTCCGCCGCCATTTATCTATTGCTGTTCCAGCCGGTCCGCGGGGTAATGCAAACGGTCGTCAATGGCTGGTACAGCCACAACCTGCAAACGCTCTGGCTCACCCCCATCGGGCTGGCAACGATGATCTATTTCATCCCAAAACTTTCCGGCCGGCCATTGCATAGTCGCCAGCTTGCCTTGCTCGGTTTTTGGACCCTCGCTCTATTCGGCGCTTGGGGTGGCATCGCCACGGGTTTACCACTTCCCGCTTGGATCGGCAGTATCAGCACCGGTGCCGCCTTGATGATGAGCATTCCGGTGCTCGCGGTCGTCACGAACCTTTTCCTAACCCGGCCGCGGTCCGGCGCGAACCAGGGTCAGGACCGCACGCTGGATTTCATGCTGGCTGCTTTGATTTTCTACCTTTTGGGCAGCTTGCTTGAAATTCTGGGGACCGTCCGCCCTTTGGCTGCCCTGCTTCGGTTCACCCACTATGAGAACGGGGTGTCCCACCTCCTGCTTTACGGGTTCTATACCCTGACCATTTTTGGCGCCATCAACTACATCCTCCCGCGTCTCCTTGGGCAGGCCTGGCCATCCGCTTTCCTGACGAAAGTCCAACTCCAGCTCTCGGTGCTCGGTGTGTGCCTCCATGCGTTTGCGCTGGTGGCGGGGGGAGTCGCCCAAGGTATGGCCCTGGATTCCGGTGGTTCCCTGGTAGGAATTATCAAAAGCATTACCAGCTTCCTCCAGCTCGCCACGTTCGCCAATGTGCTGCTCGTCGCGGGACAAGTGGCCCTGCTGTTGAATCTGGGCCTGATGATGCGCCGCGTCGGCGCGCAATGCTGCCAGCTCTCGGTTGGGTGGACCGTTGAGTCCAAGCCGGCGGAGGTCGCACGATGAACCACGGACCCTTGATTTTCCTGGGTGTATTTTTCACCCTGATAACTTCGTGGTGCGGAATGATTTTCGCCCCGCAATTGCAGCTGGGGAGCCAGCAGCCGGTCCGGATCGAGGCCACGGGCCTGCTCTACCCCTCGGCCCGTCCCGGCCTTGCGCAGCAAGGCGCAGAAGTCTATTGCGCGAATGGTTGCGTGCAGTGTCACAGCCAGCAGGTTCGCCAGAACGACAGCGAATTTGACGTCATCCTCGCGCCGATCCCAGCGGCCAAAGACGAAACACCCGCCCTAAAACGCGAGGACGTTCTGAAGACTGCCAACAATTACCTCGCCGAAGCCAACCTGCTCAAAGGGGAGGCGAAATGGTACGCCCTGGCGCGCAGCGCCAAAGGCTTTGCCCTGGCGGGCGAATCCAAACAGGCGGTCGCGATCGCCAATCAGCTGGTCGGTTACTGGAAAACCATCGCGATGAGCGGGATTTATCCCAGCCTAGTCCAATCCGGTGATACCGCACTCGCCGCAGAGGCTGCCAGCCAGGCATTGTCGGGGGCAAAATCATTGCCCGCTGATGAAAAGGTCGGGGCGCTGATCGAGATCGCCACCGGCTATGCCCTCGCCGGTGATCACAAGAGTGCTCTGCTGGTGGCAAAAAATACCGAGGCGCGTGAACGGGCCGTCGCAGCAATCACCAAGGCGCTCGTCAAAGCGGGGAAAGTCAGGCTGGCCGTGACCATGACGATTTTCGAAATCAAAGGCGGGCGCTGGGACGATGCGGAAAAACTCGTGGCATCCGCGCCCAAACCGATTTTAAGAGGGGTGAACAAAATGGCCGCCGACAATCTCAAGAGGCAAATCGAGGCCGTCGGCGGCAAGGCTGACGTCAGTGTGGTTCCGCTGGGCCGGGATCTTGATCACGGCTGGGGCTCCCGACCGAGCGTTGCGCAGGATTTTATTTATGATTACCCGGTCCAAACCGGCTCCCAGCGGATTGGTCCCGATCTCGCCAATGTCGGCGCGCGCCAGCCGAAGAACTTTTCCTTACCCTGGAAGTATCAATCCAAAACCAACCAGGTCGAGGAAGCCACCGCCTGGCATTTGCTCCATCTCTATGAACCCCAACTCCTGGCGACCGCCAGCGTGAAGTCCCCCATGCCCCCGTATCGCTTTCTCTTTGAAAAGCGCCCGGTCCCGAGCCAGAAAATCTGGCATGACCCGAAGCCGGAAGAGCTGCTCGGCCAGCTGCAACGGGATGGAAAATTCTATCCCGCAAACGGTTTGGAAGTCACCCCCCGGAACGAGGCCAAAGCCCTCGCCGCCTACCTGCTCAGCCTGCAATCGGAAACCCCGCTCCTGGAAGCACCCGCGGCCAAACCGCTGCCGCCATCCGGGGCCACCGCCAGCGCCCCAGTAAAATGAATACGGAGCCTAGAAAGCACTTAGCGTCGCAGGTTTCCAATAGCCCAGCCACCTCGGAATCCGCCGAGCCCACGGTCGGTTCCGCGCGCCCCCCCATGTGGCTTTTCGTACTGCTGGGCACTTTATTTTACGGGAGCCAGCTTTACGTCGATGGGCACTCGGGTGGCTTTCACGCCCAGGTTTATGAACCGTATCCCTCAATCGACTACGTGAACGATTTGCAGGTTAAGGGGGACGATGGCGGTTATGCCAAGGGGAAACTTATTTTCGAACAAAAAGGTTGTGCGGCCTGCCACCAGAACAGCGGTTTGGGAACACCCGGCCAATTCCCGCCTTTGGCTGGCTCCGACTGGGTCAACGCCCCCAGCCCCAACCGGATTATCCGCCTGGTGCTTCAGGGGATTCAAGGACCCATCAAAGTCAACGGCGTGGATTTCAATAACGTGATGCCCCCCTGGAAAGGGGTGCTGACGGACGAGGAGATCGCCGCCGTCTTGACCTACATCCGCCAGAACAAGGAGTGGGGAAACAACTCCCCGCCCGTCACCCCGGCGCAAATCAAAGCCATCGATAAAGAGGTCAGCGACCGGTCCGAGCCGTGGACCGCTCCCGAGTTGATGAAGGTGCCGGAGAGCAACTAACCCACGCCTCGGGTATCGTCCGTGGCCTATTGACCGCGTATTCCAGCGAAGGAAACTCTGCGTTTCCCACCGCTTGTGAAAAAAATCACAATTTCAACTTGCACCGGATTTTGTGCCTGTTTAGCCTGCGTTGATTCGTGGGCGGCACCCGCCCGCCGCCGCTTATGCAAACCAATACTGAGATCGGCTATAACTCCAAAATCGAAGGCGACGTCGTGGTTACCCGAGTCGATGCGGCCCTGAATTGGTTCCGAAAATACTCGCTCTGGCCGATGCCAATGGGGTTGGCTTGTTGCGCCATCGAATTGATGGCTGCGGGCGCGAGCCGGTTCGACATCTCCCGCTTCGGTTCCGAGGTGATGCGGTTTTCGCCGCGCCAATCCGACGTCATGATCGTCGCGGGCACGGTGACCTACAAGATGGCGCTGGCGGTGCGCCGGATCTACGACCAGATGCCGGAGCCGAAATGGGTGATCGCAATGGGGGCGTGCGCTTCCACGGGGGGCATGTATCGCAGCTATTCCGTGTTGCAGGGCGTGGACAACATTGTTCCGGTGGACATTTATATTGCCGGGTGCCCGCCCCGCCCCGAGGCGTTGCTCGACGCGTTGATTAAACTGCAGAACCAGGTGGCGAAGGAGGAGGTCCTCTCCGCACCGCGCCAGGTGGCTTAGATTTTTCTCCCATTCGATCACGGAAATGACGGCCCTCGAATTAGCACAGAAATTGATGGCGCAATTTGGTGAGCTCATCTCCGCGCCCAAGGAGTTTCGCGGGGAGACCACCCTGCAGATTGCCGATGCCGAAAAGATCGCCGACGTGTGCGCGTTTGCGAAACGGGAACTGGGTTTTGACTACCTGGTGGACGTAAGCAGCGTGGATAACTACGGCGATGATCCACGCTGGACCGTGGTTTATGAGATCTATGGAATGGCGCACCACTGCCATTTGCGTCTGAAGACCGACGTGAGCGAGGAGAAGTCCGAGCTGCCCACGGTCACGGGCGTCTGGCGCACCGCCGACTGGCATGAGCGCGAGATTTATGACATGATGGGAGTTCGTTTCCGCGGGCATCCCGACCTGCGGCGTATTCTGATGTGGGAAGGGTATCCGTACTTTCCGTTGCGCAAGGATTTTCCATTGGCGGGCAAACCGACCGATCTGCCGGATATTGCCTTCACGAAGCAGGCACCGCTGGAGGGTGGGCCGTTCGTGACGGTGGCGGGCGGCAAGGACACGCTGGCGCGCGAGCCGCGGGTGCGGTTACCGGAGAACTTATAATTGTGGCCACCGTTCAAGACATTCAATTCAAAGAACCCGCCGCTCGAGCGGCGGAGGCGTTGCCAGCTGCGTCGCCGTTGGATGATCTGCAAGACATGCAGGGCGAAAAGATGGTGCTCAACATGGGGCCTTCGCATCCGTCCACGCATGGCGTGCTGCGCATTATTCTCGAACTCGACGGTGAAATCATCACCAAGGCCACCCCGGACATAGGTTATCTGCATCGCGGCGATGAAAAAATCGCCGAGAACATGACCTACACCCAGTTTATTCCGTACACCGACCGGCTGGATTACCTCGCGCCCCTCGCCAACAACGTCGCCTACGCGCTCGCGGTCGAGAAGCTCATGGGCATCGATAAGGCGCTCCCGCCGCGCTGCCAATACATCCGGGTCATCTGCTGCGAATTGGCGCGCCTCTCGGCGCATCTGCTGGGCGTGGGGTGTTATGCGATGGACGTGGGCGCATTGACGGTTTTCCTGCACACATTCACCGAGCGCGAAAAGATTTACAGCCTCATCGAGAAGCTCACCGGCGCACGTTTCACGACGACTTACACGCGCATTGGCGGGCTCGCGCGCGACCTGCCGCCGGGCTGGGTCGCGGAATGCCGCAAGTTTCTGGGTGAGGTGGTGGTCAACATCGACGAAACAGAAAAGCTGCTCACGCGCAATCGCATCTGGGTGGATCGCACCCGCGACGTGGGCGTCATCTCGAAGGAAATGGCAATCGACTTTGGCTTGACCGGGCCGAATCTGCGCGGCAGCGGCGTGGATTACGACCTGCGCAAGGCGCATCCGTACCTCGTTTATGACCAGCTGCAGTTTGAGGTGCCGCTGGGCTCGGTGGGTGATTGCTATGACCGTTATCTCGTCCGGATGGAAGAGATGCGGCAAAGCGTGCGTATTTTGCATCAATGCTTCGACCAGCTGCCGGGTGGCCCTGACAATCAGGTGGGCGAGCCGATCAACATTCCTGATGGCAAGACCGTCCTGCCACCCAAGAACAAGGTGCTGACGAGCATGGAGGAGTTGATCCATCAATTCATGCTGGTGACTCAGGGGGTGAACGCGCCGGTGGGCGAGGTGTATTTCGGCGCGGAAAATCCGAAGGGTGAGCTGGGTTTCTATATCCACAGCAAGGGGGGCGGGACCCCGCACCGGATGAAGATTCGCGCGCCGTCCTTCGTGAATCTGAGCATCCTGCCGGCGTTGTTGCCCGGTCACATGATCAGCGATGTGGTGAGCATTTTGGGATCGGTGGATTTCGTGATGGGGGAGTGTGACCGATGAACTTTACCGCGAAAGAACGCAGAGAACGCAAAGGAGCGCGGGTCTGTGACCCGCAGCAACCCGTTTTGCAATCGCTCGTGCTGCGGCTCACAGAGCCGCGCTCCGTGGAAGTCAATTTGTGCTCTTTTGCGGCCAACTGAAAAATGAGCTTCACCGTTCCAACCAATTTGGAAGCCGAGATCGACGAGTTGATCACGCATTATCCCGTGAAGCGGAGCGCCTCGCTCATGCTGTTGCACGCGGTGCAGGAACACTTCGGCTACGTTTCAAAGGAGGCCATCGAATGGGTCGCCCGGAAGCTCGATCTGCAACCGATTAATATCTGGGAGCTGGTAACGTTTTACCCGATGTTCCGGCAGGAGCCGGCGGGGAAATACCAAATCAAGGTTTGTCGCACCCTCAGCTGCGCCCTGGGCGGTTCGCACCAGCTTTATCACCACGTTTGCGACCAGCTGGGTCTCGACGCACACAAGCACGGCCTGCAAACGACGAAGGACGGGACATTTTCCATCGAATTCGTCGAATGCCTGGCGAGCTGCGGCACCGCCCCGGTGATGATGTGCAACGAGGATTTTCACGAGGGTGTGAGCCACGCGAAGGCGGATGAGATTGTTGCGAAATGCGGAGGAAAGTGATGCCGCTCTTGGAAACCAAGGAAAAAAATGAATACCACCCTCAAAGACTGGCCAGCGATTTATCAAAAGCTAGGTTGGATTCATGGAATGAGTAAGGGCGAAAGGATCCAATTTGCGCGGGGGATTGCCGCAACACCCGAGGAGCGATGGGAAATGAATGAGAATTGCCTTAAATCGTTGGGGCTTTTTGGAGGTGTTCGTTCCCGTCGGGACTTGGAGCAGCGGAAAGCGAAACTGAGGCGCATGGAAGAATCGAAGCTTTGGAAGTTCCGGCTTTCAAACGAGGAACGCACGTGTGGTCGAAGGTTTGGGTCAACTCGAAAACGATCAACGCCTGATGCAACTCGTAAATCGTAAATCTGAAATCGCAAATGGAAATTGGCTGCCCGACATGGATTTGAACCATGACAAACAGATTCAGAGTCTGTTGTGCTACCGTTACACCATCGGGCAGTGTGAGGCGCGCCATAACCTAGAGATTTCGCTGACGGAGTCAAGCCGTTGATATGCCCCAGGAATTCCGCCTCATCTTAAAGAACATTGACCAGCCCGGTTACACGCCGGATATGGACTGCTATCGGCGCCACGGCGGCTACGCGATGCTCCAGCAGGCACTGGCCATGACGCCGCGCGACCTACCGGACGGCAAAAAAATGTCGCCGCAGGAGCAGGTGCGTGAAACGGTGAAGGCCTCCGGCTTGCGCGGTCGGGGCGGTGCCGGATTCAGTGCCGGGCTCAAGTGGAGCTTCGTGGACCGCCGGAGCGGCAAGCCGATCTACCTCATCTGCAACGCCGACGAATCCGAGCCGGGTACGTTCAAGGACCGGCAGATCATCCACAAGGATCCGCACCAGCTCATCGAGGGGATGATCATCTCCTGCTGGGCGAACGACGTTAAGCTCGCCTACATCTATATTCGCGGCGAGATGCCCCTGGGTGCCAAACTGCTCAAGCAGGCCCTCGCCGAGGCGCGGGCGAAGAATTTCCTGGGCAAAAACATCCTCGGCACCGGCTACGATCTGGAGATTTATATTCACCGGGGCGCGGGGGCTTACATTTGCGGTGAGGAGACCGGCCTCATTGAATCACTCGAAGGCAAGCGTGCCTACCCGCGCATCAAGCCGCCTTACTTTCCCGCTGTGCTCGGCCTCTACATGTGCCCGACCATCGTGAATAACGTGGAGACCCTCTGCCATGTGAAGCACATCCTGGCGATGGGGGCATCGGAATACGCCAAGCTCGGGACTCCGAACAACACGGGCACGCGCATCGTCAGCCTGAGCGGCGATGTGAAACGTCCCGGGTATTACGAGATCGAAGTCGGCAAGGTTACCCTGGGTGAACTCATCAATGAGCCGGCCTTCGGCGGTGGCCTGCGCGAGGGACGAACCCTGAAAGCCATCATTCCCGGCGGCTCCTCATCCAAGGTTCTGAAAGCCGGTGAAATCTTCAAACTCAACCGCAAGGGTTCCGACGGCCAGATGGCGAAGGTGGACGTGCCGTTGCTCGATTTGCCGTACGATTTCGATTCGCTGCAAGCCGCCGGCACGATGTCCGGTTCCAGCGCCATCATTGTGCTGGATGATTCGCGCAGCATGGTGGATACCCTGGCCAACCTCGCTGATTTTTACGCGCACGAAAGCTGCGGGCAGTGCACACCCTGCCGCGAGGGGGTTTTGTGGATGAGCAAGGGACTGCACCGCCTGTCGCACGGGGAGGGCCGCAAGGCCGACGCGGACTATCTCCTGCACATCGCGCAAAATATCCAGGGCCGCACCATTTGCGCCTTCGGGGAGGCGGCGGCGTGGCCGGTGTTGAGCTTCGTGAAGAAGTTCAAAGAAGATTTTGAGTCGAAAGGCGCGGCGGATGAGGCGAAGCATGGCGCGGCAGCTCCGCAGAGAATCGCCACGACCTCCAACCCATGAGGAAACAATGCCCAAGCTCTACGAATATCTCGGCATCCTCATTTACTTCTACTCGAATGAGCACGAGCCAATTCATGTCCACGGCAAGCATGCAGGGCGCGAAAGCCGCGCGGAAATCATCGTGGAAAATGGCCGTGTTATACGGATTGAAGTCGGCGACATTGCCGGCAAGCGCCCGCTCGAAGGTCAGAAGCTCCGTGACTTTGAAGCCTTTGTGGAAGCCAGAGCCGTTGAGATTGTCGAACGCTGGATTAACTTTTTCGTAAACAACATCCGCGCCAAACCTGAAACCATCACTCGGAGGATCAAATGAAAACGACCGCAGTTGATTATCTCGAAGTGACCAAAGCCTGCTACGTGTCGGGCTACAAGATTCACGTCTCGTTCAACGATGGAACGGAACGCATCGTTGACTTCGGCCCGTTTCTCGCCAAGGCGCGCAATCCGGACACGACGGACTACCGCGATTTGAAGAAGTTCAAGAGCTTCCGCATCCACAGCGGCGACCTCGTTTGGGGTGATTACCAGATGATCTTCCCGATCATCGACCTTCATCGAGGAGAAATCTCCTGACTATGAGCACCACCGCCCTGAAAATCTGTGTCGAAGCCCTCAGCCTTCCGCGCCAGGCGCGGGCGGATTTGGCCCACCGCCTTTTGGTGAGTCTCGAAGACGAATCGGCGACGCCAGAAGTGGAAGAGGCATGGAAGGAAGTCGCCGAGCTGCGCTTTGAGAATTTAAAGACGGACAAGACGACCGCCCGTGACGCGAAGCAGGCCGTGCGTGATGCGCGCAAGCGGCTCGCCAAATGAAAGTTCTCGATACATTTTCAGGCGCTGGTGGATTCAGCCTCGGCTTTGAAATGGCAGGCTGCCGTGTCGTCGGAGGCGTCGAGGTTGACTCGTGGGCGAGTGAGACCTTTGCCAGAAATCACAAGGACGCGACCGTCATTGTGCGAGACATTCGGCAGGTCAGTGATGACGAACTCAGCGACGCCTTCTCCAAGAGTCAGCCTGATATTTTGCTCGGAGGCCCGCCGTGCCAGGGCTTCTCCATCTGCCGAAAGAATGCTGGCGACCCGATTGACCCGCGCAACTCGCTTTTCGTTGAGTTCCTTCGCGTCGCACGGTTGTTGAAACCGGATTACGTGGTGATGGAAAATGTGCCGAACATCGAGAACGCACGCACTGCTGGCGGCGATTTGGTCATCGGAATCATCAAACGGGAGTTGATGGATTTGGGCTACCACGTTGCCCACTCGGTTTTGCAGGCTACGGATTTCGGCATCCCGCAGATTCGTCGCCGACTCTTTGTTGTGGCGTCGGTTCACCCGCTCGAACGGCCTTTTCCAAAGCCCACGCATTCTGTCAACAATGGCGAGTCAGACTTGTTTGGTGGCTCATTGGAACGGTGCCCCACTTTGTGGGAGGCCATCTCAGATTTGCCGGAGCTTGAGGCAGGCGAGGGCGACGAGTCGCAAGACTACACCCGCCAGCCGGAAACCGATTACCAGGTGAGTTCGCGTCTGAGGGCACGGACACTTTGGAACCATACAGCGATGCACCACTCGAAGCGGATAGTCGAACGATTTGCCTCGATGAGTTGCGGCCAATCTGTATCGGATGTGGCGGAGCACTTGCGCCCGCTCAAGCGCAATGGCAACGGTGAGATTTCCCGGAAGGTTTACGACCAAAACAATCGCCGGATGCATCCAGGCCGTCCGTGCCACACGATTCCGGCTTCGTTCTACGCCAACTTCGTGCATCCGTTTCAGCACAGGAACTTCACGCCTCGTGAAGGCGCACGACTCCAATCCTTCCCAGACTGGTTCGTGTTCAAGGGCAAGCCGACCGTTGTCAGTCAGAAGCTGTTGGCGCGCGAAGGGCGCACGGACGAGAAGCACCTCTGCCAATACAACCAAATCGGCAACGCCGTGCCACCTTTGCTGGCGAGGGCGGTTGCGTTAAATCTGCTTTCCCAAGCGAAATGGAAACCCCACAACGAATATGCAAGTTCACGGTGACAATTTGATACAGAAAGAGACGAGCGACGTGAAGTATGCTGATGTGGAGTCACGCCGTTTTCTCGCGGAGATTCGGAAAGAATACGACCGCTGGAAGAAGGCCAACAAGGCTCTCAAGGGGCCGACCAAGAGGCCGGCCGCCGGCGACGCTGAAATCATTTCTCAGCGCACAAAGCTGTTCACTAGTTACAAGGATTTCATTGACCAGCAGCAATACGCGGAGAAGTTCGACTCACGCTCCAACTTGCATTCGACGGTTCTTGAGGAATTCGTCTTCTACCTGTTTCGGGACTTGGTTAAGAGTTTCGCGGGGGATGCCCTCATCGGCAAGGCGCACACCTTCAAGGATATTTTCTTTCTGCCTCCAAACTACGATTCGATGATTTCGCTCCCACACGCGCGAATCGAAAAGAAAGACCACGACTTCGCCATCGGCGTCAGCATCACGGCGAAGCTCAAATGCGAAGGACAGGAGACGGAAGAAGAGCATCAGTTTCAGATTCCCGCTGTCGCCATCGAGTGCAAAACCTACCTCGACAAGACGATGCTGGAAGGTTCATCCACCGCCGCCGAGCAACTCAAGACCCGAAACCCGAACGCGATTTACCTGGTCGTCTCCGAATGGCTCAAACTCACGGAGAATGTGAATCTTCGGAAATTCAAAGTGGACCAGATTTACGTCCTGCGGAAACAG
The DNA here is from genome assembly GCA_043742955.1 of Verrucomicrobiota bacterium. Lineage (GTDB taxonomy): Bacteria > Verrucomicrobiota > Verrucomicrobiia > Limisphaerales > JAYTXL01 > JAYTXL01. The sequence goes on from JAYTXL010000061.1 coordinate 19,800, forward strand.
AAGAACACGGATCGGGAGTTCCGCTACCTGCCCGGCTACCAGAAGAACCCAGTTTTCGAGGACGTCGTCGCGCATCTGTTCAACACGGTTCGGACGCATTTGATTTCCAACTGGGAAGGCGGCGTTCCGCATGGATTGGAACGCGGCTTCTTGCTTTGAACGATGTCCACGACACCAACAATTGAAACGAAGCCCGCATCCGCGGCGCCGCCGCCGATTGAGAAAATCAAGCTCAAGGTGGACGGCCGCGAGCTTGAGGTGCCGAAGCTGATGCCGGATTGGCAGGGCAAGCTCCAGCCCACCACGATGCTGCAGGCCTGTCAGCTGGCGGCGCAGGAAGTGCCGCACTATTGTTATCATCCGAAGCTGCCCATCGCGGGCAATTGCCGCATGTGCCTCGTCGAGTTTGGCACGCCGATGATCGGCCCCGATCGCAAGCCGGTGCTCAACGAGGATGGCACGACCAAAATTGCGAAATCGGTCCTGCCCTACGAGCCGGGCACGCCGCGCGGCGCCATTGCCTGCGCCACCCCGATTTCGCCGGGCATGGAGATTTATCCCAGCTCGCCCGCGACGAAGCAGATGCGCGAGGCCGTGCTCGAATCGCTACTGATCAATCACCCGCTCGATTGTCCGATTTGTGACCAGGCGGGCGAGTGCAAACTCCAGGAATATTCGGTGGAACATGGCCAGGCGCAGAGCAGCTTCGTCGAGGCGAAGGTGCACAAACCGAAGGCCGTGGATCTCGGTCCGCGCATTGTGCTCGATGACGAGCGTTGCATCCTTTGCACGCGCTGCATCCGTTTCACAAAGGACATCGCGGGGGACGACGCGCTCGGCATTGTCAATCGCGGCTCGTACAACACCATTGCGGCGTGGAAGCCCGGCGCGTTCGACAACAACTACACGCTCAACACCGTGGACCTTTGTCCCGTGGGCGCGCTGACGTCGAAGGATTTTCGTTTCCAGATGCGGGTGTGGTTTTTGAAGGAGACCAAGAGCCTGTGCACGAGCTGTGGCACCGGCTGCAATACCGTCATTGGTTCGCGCGAGGGGAGGATTTACCGTTACGAACCGCGGGAGAATGACGCGGTGAACGCCTGCTGGATGTGCGACGCGGGCCGCCTGAACTATAGGTGGATCAACCGCGAGGACCGGCTCAAGGACGTGCTCGTGAGCGGCCAGAAATCCACATGGACTACGGCCATCAAGGAAATTTCCGAGAAGCTTGTAAAGGCGCCGCAAGGTTCCGTCGCCATCGTCGCGAGCGCGCGGCAGACGACTGAGGAGCTTTACCTGCTCAAGAAACTTGCAACCAAGCTGGGCGCTCTCACCGACTCCGTCCCGCGCGAGGGTGAGGGCGACAAACTGCTCGTCAATGCCGACCAGAATCCCAACAGCCACGGCGTGCGGCTCACGGGCATTGCGTTTACCGAGATGGGCATCAATCTGCCGAAGATTGCCGACGGCATCCGCGCGGGCCGCATCAAGACGCTCATCGTCTTCGGTGAGGACGTGACCAAGTGCGGCATTGGCGCCGAAGTGCTCGCGAAGCTCGACACCCTCATCGTCAGCGACATTTTGCCGAACGAGACGACCAAGAAGGCGCATTACCTGTTGCCCGGCTGCGCCCACGTCGAGAAGCGCGGCACATTCGTGAACGTGAAGGGCCGCGTGCAGAAGTTCATGAAGGCCGTCGAGCCGAAGGGCGATGCTCGGCCCGAGTGGGAACTCCTGCACGACCTCGTCGAGAACCTTACCGGCAAGAACGGCTATTCGAGCATTGAGGGCCTGTTCAACCAGATGGCGCAGGAAGTGCCCGCCTTCGCCGGCCTCGAATGGGGCAAGCTGGGCGACACCGGAGTGACGGTGACAATTTAATTGAACCGCAGAGACGCAGAGGCGCAGAGAAAAACCTGATGAAAGATAATGCGAAGAACGTGAGGCGAGTGGAAGAGGCTTCCGAAAGGATAGCCTTCATTCCTCTCCGCGCCTCCGCGCCTCTGCGGTAAAAAGAACTCAATGGACTGGGTCACACATTTTATTTCCGAACATGAGCTGGTCGTTTACGGCTTGTTGAAGATCGCCTGTGTCCTCGCGGCCGTGCTCACGATGTTTGCCTACGGAGTGCTTGCCGAACGCAAGATCTCGGCCTGGATCCAGGATCGCGTGGGGCCAAATCGTGTCGCGCTGCCACTGATCGGGAGCATTCCGGTGCTGGGCCCGTTCCTGACGCGGCTGGGTTTCTGGCAACCCGTGGTGGACGGCGCGAAGAGTTTTCTGAAGGAAGACTTCACCCCGGCGCATGTGCGCAAGGTGTATTTTTGGCTCGCCCCGGCCCTCACGCTGATCCCGTCATTCCTGGTGGTGGCGGTGATTCCCTTCGGTTCCACGCTGGGCCACCAGAAGATGGTTATCGCTGACCTGAACGTCGGCATCCTCTACACTTTCGGCATCGTTTCACTCGGCGTGTACGGCATCGTATTGGCGGGCTACGCGGCGAATTCGAAGTATCCGTTCCTCGGCGGCATTCGTGCCAGCGCGCAAATGATTTCGTATGAAATCGCGATGGGGATGAGCGTGGTCCCGTTGTTTATGCTGGTGGGCGATTTGAATCTGAGCCAGGTCGTCGGCTATCAGGCGGGGACCCTGTTGGGTTTCCTGCCCAACTGGCTTATTTTCAAGCAGCCGGTTTCCTTTGTGATCTTTCTGGTGGCGGCGTTTGCCGAAACGAACCGGCTGCCGTTCGATCTGCCGGAATCGGAAACCGAGTTGGTCAGCGGCTATCACACCGAATACAGCTCGATGAAATTCGCGCTGTTTTTCATGGGCGAGTACGCCAACATGATCGCCGCGTCGGCCATGATGGTGACGTTGTTCTTCGGCGGTTGGTCGCTGCCGTGGTTTGGCCTGGATCAAATCGCAAGCTCGCTGCTGGGTGGGTTGGTGCACATCGGCATTTTTTTGGCGAAGGTGATCGGCTTAATGGGGGTGTTCATCTGGGTGCGGTGGATGCTCCCGCGTTTTCGTTACGACCAGTTGATGGATTTGGGCTGGCGCCGGTTTATTCCACTGGCGCTGGCGAACATTATGATTACGGCCGTGGTGCTGTGGTTGCTGGCCAAATGATGATATGCCAACAGTGTTGCGTGTTAAAGGTTATCGCTTCGGCTTCTTTAGCGCCAATGGCGATGAGCCGCCGCACGTCCACGTCAGCAAAGCGGGCAACATTGCCAAATTCTGGCTCGACCCAGTGCAACTGGCGAAAGACGCCGGGTTTTCCCGGCACGAATTGAACGAAGTCCACGACATTTTGAGCGAACACCAACAAGAACTATTGAGTGCCTGGCATGAATACTTTGGATGACATTCGCGTAACGCGCGTGAACACCACCGCCGACACCCTCAAGGTTGACTTCGACGATGGCCGCTCGGTGAGCCTGCCGCTCATGTGGTTTCCGCGCCTGTTCCGCGCCACCCGGGCGCAACGCGGCAATTACGAACTCCTGGGCAAAGGCTTGGGCGTTCATTGGCCCGATGTCGACGAGGATTTGAGCGCCAAGGGGCTTGCGCTGGGCAAGCCGTCCATTGAGTTCATCAAGCAACAACGCAAGCACGAGGTCGCCGCATGATTGTTGACCGCAAACCCTTGACCTTCGCGGAACGGCTGTACCTGCCCGCCATCATGGGCGGGTTCAAGGTCACCGTCCGGCATTTCATCAACACCATCACCGGCAAGACCAAGGTGACGCAGCAATACCCGGAGGAGCCGACCACGGTGCCGCCCGGCTATCGCGGTGCGCCGTATCTGGTGAAGGATCAGGAGGGAAACACCAAGTGCGTAAGCTGCCAGCTTTGCGAATTCGTCTGTCCGCCCAAGGCCATCAGGATCGTCCCGCCCGGTCCCACCGGCCAACCCGCCGATCGCGCGAACGCGGAGAAGATGCCGCGCGAGTTTGAGATCAACATGCTTCGCTGCATCTTCTGCGGCTTCTGCCAGGAAGTCTGCCCGGAGGAGGCGATCTTCCTGCAAAACGATTTTTCGCTCGTTGGCCTGAGCCGCGGTGAGATGATTTACAACAAGGAAAAACTCCTGTCCCTCGGCGGCACGCACGGCGGCATCCAGAAGTGGAAACACAAGCTGGAGGAGGCCCAGGAGCAGGAGACGTTTCCGGTGAAGATTTAAGGGTAACTGCGAATGCACACGAAGCAACACGAATCCAAGGCCAGACACGAATTCCACGGCTTGACCGTAATCCGAAATGAATCCGTGCTCATCGGTGCAATTCGTGTCTCCACCTTAGTTTTCATTCTTGTTCATTCGTGGTTCGCCGGTTTCAGAGCATGACACTGCACGACATTTTCTTTTACGTTTTTGCCTTCCTGACGCTGCTCTGCGGCTTCCTGGTCGTCGCGAATCCGTTCAGCCGCAACCCGGTTTCGAGCGCGATGTTCCTCGTGCTCACCATCGTCTCGATGGCGGGGTTGTTCGTGCTGCTGCACGCCTTCTTCCTCGCGGCGGTGCAAATCCTCGTCTATGCCGGCGCGGTGATCGTGCTCTTCCTTTTCATCATCATGCTGCTCGACATTCGGGCGGAAGAGCGGCGGCGGATCAAGGTGTTTGGACTGGTGACGGGCCTGCTGTCGGTCGGCGCCTTGAGCGGTTTGCTGTTGAAAACCTTCTGGTTTTCCAGCCCGGGAGGGGTGGCGAGACCAGAGTTGGAAGGAGGCACCGCCCCGCTCGGAAAGCTGCTCTTTACGCATTACCTGTTGCCGTTTGAATTCCTATCCGTGCTTCTGCTTGTGGCGATGGTGGGCGTGATTCTATTGAGCAAGAAAGATTTGAAATAAGAACCGCCCGCGGATGACGCAGATGGCGCGGATAGAGAATGATCCGTGTTAACCTGGTGATCGCGGGCAAAACAAAAAAATGAACGTCGGCCTGGAACATTATTTGATCGTCAGCGCCCTGCTATTCAGCCTGGGGTTGCTGGGGGTCATCATGCGACGCAATCTGCTGGTGATCTACATGTCGCTGGAGCTCATGCTCAACGCGGCGAATCTTGCGCTGGTTGCCTTCTCGCGTTTCAACAACAATCTGGACGGCCAGGTCATGGTGTTCTTCATCATTACGGTCGCCGCCGCCGAGGTCTCGGTTGGCCTCGCGCTCATCGTGGCGCTGTATCGCAAGCGGCAAACCGCCCACGTCGAGGACCTGGCCTCGCTGAAGCTTTAGCTCATGAACGATTTGTCATCACCGCAGGAAATTCTGCCTTGGATCATCCTGTTCCTGCCGCTCGCTGCGGCCGTGGGGATCACTCTGTTCTTCCAAAAAGACCGGAAATTCAGTGCGCAACTGTCGATCGGCGCGGTCGGACTCTCCTTCGTGGCCAGCCTGATCCTGTTTTTCGCGCTGCCGGAGGCGCCGCTCGAAATGCTGGTCTCCTGGCTGGAGATTGACGCCTTCAAGGTGGACCTCGGCCTGCTCATCGATCCCTTGAGTGCGCTGATGTTGCTGATTGTCACCGGCGTGGGCGGCGCGATTCATGTTTATTCCTACGGGTACATGCACGACGACCGCAGCATGTCCCGCTACTTCGCCAGCCTGAGTCTGTTCACATTCTCGATGCTGGGCATTGTGCTGGCCAACAACTTCGTGATGATGTTCATTTTCTGGGAATTGGTCGGCGTCTCCAGTTATTTGTTGATTGGTTTTTGGTTTGAAAAGGCCTCGGCCGCGGAGGCGTGCAAGAAGGCCTTTCTGACCAATCGCCTAGGCGATTTTGGATTTCTGCTGGGCATCATCCTGATTTGGGCGGCGCTGGGAACCTCGAACTTCAACGGCCTGAATTTTCTGGCACTAAAACAGAAGCTGGCGGTTAATCCGCAGGCTTTGGGCGGCCTGGCCACGGTCGCCGGCCTGCTGATCTTCTGCGGCGCCATGGGAAAATCCGCGCAATTTCCGCTCCACGTCTGGCTGCCGGATGCCATGGAAGGCCCCACGCCCGTCAGCGCGTTGATCCACGCCGCGACGATGGTGGCGGCGGGGGTGTACATGCTCTGCCGCGCCTTCTTCGTGCTCGATCTGCCTGGCTCGCACGCCCTGGAAGTAATCGCGTGGATTGGCGGTATTACGGCGCTGCTAGCCGCGCTCATGGCCGTCCAGCAAAACGATATTAAACGTATTCTGGCCTACTCGACGCTTTCGCAACTCGGCTACATGGTCATGGCTGTCGGTCTCCACGGCCCGACGGCGGCGATGTTTCACCTCGTGACCCACGCGTTTTTCAAGGCGCTGCTTTTTCTCGGCGCCGGCTCCGTCATCCTCGCCCTGCATCACGAACAGGACATTTGGAAAATGGGCGGGCTAGGCGAAAAAATGAAGTGGACCGCCGGCACGTTTTTCATTGGCACCCTGGCCCTCTGCGGAGTGCCTCCCTTCAGCGGCTTTTACAGCAAGGATTCCATCCTGGCGGCGGCGTTGCAGTCGGCCCACGGCAGCGTCGCGTTGTTTGTCGTCGCGATTCTGGTCGCCACCCTGACGACCTTCTATATGCTGCGTTTGGTATTCGTTGCTTTCTTCGGCCCGGCCCGGTCTGCGGCGGCCGGGCACGCGCACGAATCGCCGGGTGTTATTACCTGGCCGTTGCGACTCCTGGCGGTTCCTGCGGCGCTGGCCGGCTTTGGGGGCCTCGAACATTTCATTGGCCGGGCGTTCCCAGCCGGGGAGGCGATTCACGATCTGGCCTGGTATGACCAGCTGCTCGCGCCGCTGAATCATTCACCGGTGGCGGCCTTGTTTGGGTTGCTCGCGGTCATGATCGGCGCGAGCTTCGCCTGCAAGCTCTATTGGAATGCGACCAAGGATCCACTGCCGGAAATGCTCGGGAGCCTGTCGCGGGCGATGCGCAACCGGTTTTACCTCGATGAGATTTACGCGGAGATCATCGCCAAAACACAGGATGCCCTGGCGGAATTCGCCGACTTCATTGATCGCTGGGTCATCGCCGGCCTGCTGGTTCGCGGTACGCACGGCACCACGGAACTGTTCGGCCGCGCATTGCGCCTCGCGCAGACGGGAAATCTTCAGACCTACACCTTCCTGTTTGTCACCGGCGTCGCCGTGCTGCTCTATTTTGTTCTCCTGCGATAAACCATGTCCTTGCTCACTGCCATCATTGTTCTGCCGCTGCTGACCGCGCTGGTGCTGGTTTTTATTCCACGAAGCTATCGGCCGGTGTTCGGTTGGCTCACCTGGCTGTCGACGCTGTCGACCCTGGTGCTGGCCTTGATGTTGTTTTTCCAATTTGAGGGGGCCGAGGCTCTCAACGGGTTCAAATTCGACGAGCAATCGACCTGGCTTGGATTCAAGGATGCCGGCATCGGTTTCCCGCTGGGGGTGGAATCCCTGGGCATCCGCTACCATGTGGGGGTGGATGGCATCAACCTGGGATTGATCGTCATGGGTGCCATTGTCGCCTTCGCGGCGGCGTGCGTGTCGTGGGAGATCAAGACGCGTGAAAAGGAATACTATATTCTGCTCCTGCTGATGGTCGGCGGCATCCTCGGTGCGTTCGCCTCGCTGGATCTCTTCTATTTTTATTTCTTTCACGAGCTGGCGCTGGTGCCGACGTTTATCATGATCGGGGTCTGGGGGCGCGGTGAAAATAAAAACTACGCAACATTTCAAATAACACTTTATCTCAGCATCGGCGCGTTGCTGGCTCTGTTTGGTTTGATCGCCCTCTACGTTCAATCGGGTGCCCATACCTTCGATCTGGTGGAATTGAGCCGCCATCTCCAGGCCAAACCCCTTAAGTTTGCCACTCAGAACGTGATTTTTCCGCTCCTGCTTTTTGGTTTCGGAATCCTGGTGTCGCTCTGGCCGTTCCACACCTGGGCCCCGCTGGGTTATGGCGCGGCCCCGACCGCCACCGCCATGCTGCACGCCGGAGTGCTCAAGAAATTCGGGGTCTACGGACTCCTTCGCATTGCGGTGCCGCTCCTGCCCGAAGGGGCCAAGGTCTGGCTGCAGATCGCGGGCCTGCTTGCGCTCGGCAATATCTTTTACTGCGGCCTGGTGGCGATGCGTCAGCGCAATTTGAATTTGCTGATCGGCAATTCCAGCGTCGCCCATATGGGGTTTGTGTTCCTCGGGATTGCGAGCCTCAGCCTCATCGGCGTGACGGGCGCCGTGCTCGTGATGATTGCGCACGGGTTGCTCGCCGCGCTGACCTTTGGGTTAAGCGGCTATCTCTATCAACAAACGGGCACGCTGAACATGGATGAAATGGGCGGATTCCTCCGCCGGATGCCGTTCATCGGGTCGGCGCTGTTGATGGCCCTGCTGGCCGGCTGCGGCCTGCCGGGGTTTGGAAATTTTGCCGGTGAAATCCTGGTGCTGTTTGGCGTCTGGAAAACGTCCCCGACGGTGGTCGCCTTCGCCGCCTGGGGAGCGTTGGTGATCGGCGCGGTCTATATGCTGCGGGCGGGGCGCCAGATTCTGCACGGGCCATTGCCGGAGAAATGGGCAGCGCTCAAGGATGCAAATGCGCTCGCGAAAATTCCTTTCGTGCTGCTGTTAACGGCGCTGCTGGCTCTCGGTTGCTGGCCGCGGCTGATAACCGATAAAATTGAGCCCAGCGCCCGGCTCCTCCTGAGCCCCGCGATGAAATACATGGATGCCAAGCCGTCGAAGAAAAAGCGCGGAGTGCCGCTGCCGGCCAGGAAGGTGAAGATCCCCAAACCGGCCAAGGCCGACAAGCCGCCGTCCGCAGCGAAATAACTGTTGTCTGCCATGAATGTTTTGAGTCTGGAAATTGCGATTGTGCTCGCGGGCCTCGGCCTGTTGCTGCTCGATTTGTGGACGTCGGCCGAACGAAAACGGCAACTCGGCTACGTGGCCGCTGCCGCCGTGGGCATCGTGTTGGTCTTTAGTTTTACCAGTCTCATCGATACGGGCGAAACGCGCAGCGTTTTTGAGGGCATGTATGTGCTCGACGATCTGGCCCTCTTCTTCAAGCGCTTTTTTCTGTTCGCCGCGTTGATTGTGCTGGTGATGTCGGTGGACTTCGCCGAACGCTTCGACAGCGGTATTGCAGAGTATTACGCCCTGATCCTGTTCGCGCTGTCCGGCATGATGCTCGCGGCCTCGGCCAACGATTTCACCCTGCTGTTCGTCTCCCTGGAATTGATCACGGTCACGTTTTACATACTCACCAGTTTTCAACGTCGCCGGCTCCAATCGCTGGAAGCAGGCGTCAAATATTTGATCCTCGGCGCGCTTTCCTCCGCTTTCCTCGTGTATGGCATCGCGCTGGTCTATGGGACGAGCGGCACGATGGATTTTGGCAAGTTGACGGCGGAGTTGGCGGCGGACAAGCAACTCGCCACGCAGCCCGTGTTGCAAGCCGGGCTGCTGTTGGTGCTCGTCGGCCTCGGCTTTAAGATCGCCGCCTTTCCGTTCCAAATGTGGGCGCCCGATGTCTATCAAGGTTCGCCGGTGCCCACCACCGCGTTCCTCGCCCTCGGCTCCAAGGCGGCGGGCGTAGTGTTATTGCTGCGCCTGCTCGGCAGCGCAGTGCCGGACGTGGCCTTGCGCTGGGAGAAACTGCTGATGATCCTCTCCGCCGTGACCATTCTTTACGGCAGCATGTGCGCCATCCCGCAACGCAACTTGAAGCGGTTGCTGGGGTATTCCAGCATCGCCAGCGCCGGCTATCTGCTGCTGGGCTTTGCCGCCATGAACCAATCCGGATCCGTGGCTGTGCTCTACTACCTCGCGGGTTACCTGTTCACCGTGCTCGCGGCCTTCACCGTGCTGTGCGTGGTCATTCGCCAGTCTGACATTGAAGATATCACCGCCCTGGCCGGTCTGAACCAACGCTCGCCCCTCCTGGCGGCCGCGCTGACGCTCTCGATGGTTTCGCTCGCCGGCATTCCGCCGCTCGCTGGCTTCTTCGGTAAATTTCTCCTGCTTAAGGCGGTGGTCGAACACGCGGTCAACTACCCAGCCTATTACTGGCTCCTGGGCATCGCGCTCATTGGCGTGGTGATCTCACTCTACTATTATTTTGGCGTCATCCGCGCGATCTATTGGGCCAAGGATCCAGCCGACCTGACCCCGATCGAATTATCCCGGCCCATCAAGATTTCCCTCTATGTCTGTATCGGTGGGATGTTCTACCTTGGACTCTTCCCGGATTCCATCGTTTCCCTGGCCACGGTGGTAGTGAGATCATTGTGGCTGTAATCCGCTCGCCGGCCGGCCGGCCGGGGGAGCCCACCCGTACCGAGGCCGCCCGGCATGCTTTTTCAAGGACTGTTAACACTGGCTTCAGCTCCGGCCGATCCCTACACTCGTCCCTCTGTGAAAACGCTGCTTCGCGCGCTGCAATTCTTCCGTCCGGATTCGCCGCGCCTCGCCGCTGTATTCGGACTGATGCTGGCGAGCGCTGCCGCCGGTCTGTTGAAGCCGTGGCCGCTGGCATGGATTGTGGACCACGTGCTGGGCGGCCGTCCGTGGCCGCCGTGGCTCGCGAAACTCGGCTTCGCTGACACGGATAAATCGCCGGCGCTCGTGGCGCTGGGCGGGGCGATTGTGTGGCTTCATTTCGGGCAGGCAGCGATCGCCAGTGCCTACACCTACCTCTCGATCAAGGTCGGCCTGCACGGCTTGACGCGCGTGCGCAACGAAGTATTTCGCTGGCTTTTGCGGCTCTCGCTCCGCTTTCATCAAAGCACCCAGGCGGGTGATGTCATTCAGCGCGCAGCGTGGGACACCTATGCGTTTCAAACATTGTTCCAGCAAGGCCTGATCGCATTTACCAGCGCAGTGATTTCGCTGCTGTTGATGGTCGGGGTGATGTGGCAGTTGAATGTTCGGCTGACGCTGGTCGCTCTGGGTACGGTGCCTTTGCTGCTGCTGACAATGCGGTTTTTCATCGGCCGCATGGGCGAACGCAGCCAGGCCGCCCAAGCCGCCGACAGCCGGGTCACCTCCCTGGTGCAGCAGGCCATCGCGGCGCTGCCGCTCACCCAAAGCAATACGCGCGAGGCGCACGAGACCGCGCGCTTCCAGGCGCAGACGCTCGTGGCGCAAGAGTTGCGACTCGCGCAGCATGGCTGGGAAGTGTGGTATCTGCTGGCCATCGCGGTCGTGTTTGGAGTCGGCACGGCCGGCATTTGCTGGCTCGGCGCGCGCGAAGTGCTGGCCGGACGTCTGAGCGTGGGTGAATTGCTCATCTTCCTCGCCTACCTTGGCCAGCTGTACGATCCGTTGAACCAGCTCTCGCACGTCGGCTCGACCATTACCGGCGCGGGCGCGGGCGTGCGGCGGGTGTTTGAAATTCTCGACACGCCGGAAGAAGTCAAAGACGCGCCGGATGCGCGCCCCGCCGAACGTGCAACGTCCACGGCCCAAAACTCAACCACCCCAGAAACCGCGCCGCTCGCCATTCGCGGCGAAATCACCTTCGACAACGTGACCTTCGGCTACCAGCAGGATCGGAAAATCCTCCACGGCGTGAGTTTCTCCATTGCCGCAGGCGAATCGGCGGCGCTCATCGGGCCGAGTGGCGTGGGGAAAACCACGGTTTTGAATCTGCTGCCACGTTTCTTCGATCCGGCGGAGGGCGCGGTGAGGCTGGACGGCGTAGATTTGCGCGAGCTTCGGCTGCAGGATTTGCGCGCCTTGATTTCCGTCGTTTTGCAGGAACCGATTTTGTTGCCGGCAACCATCCTGGAGAATATCGCCTACGGCAAGCCGGACGCCTCGCGCGCGGAGATTGAAGCAGCGGCGCGTGCGGCCAATGCCGACGGGTTCATCCGTCTACTGCCCCGGCAGTATGACACCGTCGTGGGGGACGGCGCGGCCCGTTTGAGTGTGGGCGAGAAACAGCGGCTAAACCTGGCCCGGGCCTTTCTCAAGGACGCGCCGATTTTGTTGCTGGATGAGCCGACGAGCGCGCTCGATGCCGAGAGCGAGGAGTTGGTGGCCGCCAGTTTGCGGGATTTAATGCGCGGGCGGACGACGTTGATGGTCGCGCACCGGCTCACCACCCTCCGGCACGTGGACAAAATTCTGGTGCTCGAAGGGGGTTGCTTGACGGAATCGGGTAGCCCGACCGAGTTGGGGCATCGGGCCGGCTACTACGCCCGTATCGGGGGCGGCCAAACCCGGCAAACGCCATAGCCACAAATGAAATATGCGCTGTCCTCCACGCGAAGAGTGTGCTATCTGTCTGACGTAATCAAAAGACACGTTGTTGATGAATGTTGTCCGGTTCAAGAAATGCTGCAGGGCTGGGTTGTGCCGCCGCGAACGGAGTTTGCGCGGGGCGTTATTGCGATTTTTATTCGTTGGGTTTCTGGTGCTGGCGGGAATGACGCCGTCTGCCCTGGGGGCCTCGGATCCAGTTCCGCAAGCCGTCCCCCCACCCGTTCTCCGGGCTCCGCCACCCGCGCCGCCGATCCAAACCCGCCGAGTTCCGAAAGCGACTGTGCCCCGCGCCCTCCCGTCGGTGCCAACCTTGTATTCCATCGGTAGTCCGACCGATGAAGAGCAGCTTTACCTGGAGCTGATTAATCGTGCCCGCGCTGACCCCGTGGGTGAAGGGATCCGACTCAAGAACACGCCGGACCCGATGATCCGTAACGCTATTACAAGTTTCGGAGTGGATCTTGCTTTGATGGTTTCTCAGTTTTCGACCATCTCTCCGCAGCCGCCGCTGTCCATGAACGCAAAGTTATTAAACTCGGCGCGCCTTCATAGTCAGGACATGTTTGATCACAACTTCCAGGGCCACACGAATTTTAGTGATGGCGGCTTGCCCGCATCCCGGATCGCCGCGCAGCAGTACAATGCCATTGGTTCGGGGGAGAATGTTTATGCCTTTGCACAATCGGTCCTCTACGGCCACGCTGGATTTGAAGTGGACTGGGGTGGGGATCCTGCCACGCAAGGCGGCATGCAGACGCCCCCTGGACATCGGGACACCCTCCACGATGGCTTCTTTTTGGAGGTGGGTATTGGTGTGGTGAATGGCCGCAATGGACAAGTTGGTCCGCAGTTGGTGACCCAGGATTTTGCCACGGAATTCGGCACCTCGACGTTTATTACCGGCGTGGTCTATTACGATTTTAACAATAACGGGTTTTATGATGTCGGCGAAGGGATCGGCGGGGTCACGGTGAAGGTTGCCGGTGAGAATTATTACGCCGTGACGGCTGATTCCGGGGGCTATTCCGTGCCGGTTTTGAATGGCAACTTTGCGGTAACCTTCACGGCCACCAATCTCTCCAATCAAGTGTCCGCCGTGGTGAGCGGCGGCAATCCGGTTAAACAGGATTATCGGCCCGGCTACACTCCGCCAACGATCAGTGGCTCGGCTTTGGTAAGCGCGGGTCAGGTCAGTGCCTTTACCTTTTCGCCGGTGGGTGCCGCCACGAATTACCAGTGGCGGCAAAGCCGCCGGGTGGCGTTCACGGCGGTGGAAGGGGCGGAAAACGGGCTGACTACCAACGTCACGATCACGGCGTCATCAGGGTATCCAGTGGTGACGAATGAGGTGAAAAACTCGGGCGCCTTTTCCTTTCATCTCGCGCACCCGTCGCCGGCACCTTCCACCCCGCCGGTGGCTCAGGTGTTGATGTTGAATCGCCGGTTGCTTCCGAGCGCGACGAGCGAGCTCCTGTTTGCAAGTCGCCTGGGCTACGCCGCCACCGGTGAGGTGGCCCGCTGCCAGATTTCAACCACTGACGGCCGGACTTGGCAGGATCTTTGGACGCAGGCCGGAACCGATGGCAGCGGAGAGATGATTTTTACCAATCGAAGTATTTCACTGGCCGCCTTTGCTGGTCAGGAAGTCCTGTTGCAATTTGTTTTCGATTACACCGACGGCACCTTTTATTCACCGGACACCAATGGTGGCTTTTATTTGGACGACATTGCGGTCTCCGCTGCCGAGGAACTCGTGGAGCCGGTGGTGACCAATATTCCGACGGGCACGGCTTTCAATTTTAGCCCCGCCAACCCGGGAGGTTACTCGCTGCGCGCGCGCGCAAAAGTGGGGAACCGCCTGCTCGACTATGGGCCGGCCAAATTGATCTCCGCCTCTCCGGTCCTGATAACCAGGACGATCTTGAACGGTGTCCCGCAAACTTTGCTCGATTTCCAGCTCACCAGCGGCACCGCCGGGACGTTTCAACTGCTGTCATCGCCCAATATGACGGGCCCGTGGACCATCGACTCGTCGGCCGTATTTCAAATATTGACCAACAACCTTTTCTACCGGGTGACCACCCGGGCGAGCGGCATGAATCAGCGTTTTTACCTTATTCAGATGTCCCCTTGAAGGTCTGCGCTCGAGTAACAACCTCAATAGCAATGAAACAATGCGTCTTTCAAATGGTTTGGGCCACCTGGTTTATGCTGGCGACTCACCTGCCCGCGACACAATTCGCTCCCGCGAAGGTCGAGGATTTGGCGGCCCGAGCGCAACTGATTCTCCAGGGAACTGTGTTGAATAAAAGCTGCCAGCAAGATGCCGCCGGACGCATTTATACCAAGGTGGTATTGCAGGTGGCCGAGGTTTGGAAAGGGGCGTTGACGACCAATCGGTTCACGGTGGTGCATGGTGGCGGGATTCTGGGCGATCGGAAAGCGGTGGTCTCCGGCCAGGCGGACTACCAGGTCGGTGACGAAGTGGTGCTCTTTCTCGTGCTCAATCCACGTGGCGAAGGAGTGAGTGTCGGTCTGGCGCAAGGCCAATTCCACATCTGGCAAGACCCTGCAACCGGCGAGAAGCTGGCCCATAATCCCGCTCCAGGCCGGTCGCCGCCATTGGTGCCGGCAAGTTCCAAAGCCAGGGTGGTACCGCTGCCACAGGCAGCGGTGAGCGGTCTAAAACTGGCCGACTTGAAACAACAGGTGACCAGCATTCGGCGATGAATTTGACCCCAGCAACTTTCTTGATTGCCTTGGTCACGGCGACCCAAGTCCACGCCTTCGTCATGGATGTGAACCCCGCCGGCCAGCGGCAGCACTGGAATCTGCTAACACCTACCCCCGGGGTCAGCACGAATGTTTTGAACCCTAACTCGAAGGCGATCCGGTATTTCCTGGCTGCTGACGCCTTCTCAACGACCAACACCGCAGCCGAACTGAACGCAGTACGGGCGAGTTTCGCCCAGTGGCAGTCGGTTCCCGGCACTCATTTGAAATTTGAAGACGCTGGCCTGGTTGCGCCCGGCGTGGCCATCAATACGTCCGATGGAACTAATGTGGTGTTCTGGTATAAAAGTGGCGACGGACTCGTCAACGGGGGGATGGATAACATTGGTTTCACTTTGGGTATCACCTACACCAGCTACGCTACGGACAACACCCTCATCGAGGCCGACATCGTATTGAACGGCTGGGATCTTGTCGGCTACACATGGTTCACGGACATTCAAGCCACCAACAACGGGGATATTTTCATCGAAGGTGTCGTGCAGCACGAAATCGGCCATTTGATTGGGTTGCAACATTCACCGGTGGGAGGGGCGACGATGTTTTGGAGCGGCACTTTGGGGGTGAATTCATGGGCTGGGCTGTCGAGTGATGAAATCGCCGCCGCCCGCGCGCTCTATCCGGCGGCCGCATCACCGATTCCGCTGGGCAATCTCAACGGGTTGGTGACGATGAACAGTGCGCCGGTCTTTGGAGCGGTGGTCACGGCGGAAGACTCGGCAGGGAATGTGGTCGCGGGCACTGTCTCGCGCACCAATGGTGTATATGAACTCCCCGCGCTGCCCGTGGGGAGCTATCAGGTTCGTGTGACCCCCCTTGACCCGCCGGGTGGCTACTCGCTAATCACCGGCTTGAACATCACCGCTGGGCCGGATGCCGCAGCTAACTCCCTGTATGAAAATGTTGAAACCAATTTTCTACCCTCCAGTAATGCCGGCGTGACCTTAAACAACGGCACCACCAACACCCTTGATTTTGCCGTGACGAGCGGCACGCCACCTTTGCGCATCAGTCACATTCTGGCTGGCGTGGAGAAGTATGGCACCCCATTTCAGCTTCGCCCCGGTCAGAGCAATGTCGTCGTAGGCGTGCTTTTTCCCAATGCCCCAACCAATGGCTTGACGCTCCACATTTCGGGGGACGGTTTGACCATGGGGGCCGTCACCAGCGATGCTGAACGGTTCGGAACGGAGGGGTTGACCGTTATTTCGACGACGGTCAGCGTGGCCAGCAATGCCCCGCCCGGGCTGCGGACTTTTGTCATCCAGCAAGCTGGCATCAGCGTCGCATACGCCAATGGCTTCCTGGAAATCGCGCCCCCGGTGCGCGATGACAACTTCGATGGTTTGGAGGATTTGTTTCAACGTCGGTATTTTCCGCTTTTTACCGCCCCCCAGGCCGGGCCGAACGCCGACCCGGATGGGGATGGTTACAACAACCTGGCGGAGTTCATCGCCGGCACGAATCCAACCAATTCGGCTTCGTTATTAAAAATCCAGAGTGTGCTCCAAAACGGAAGTGGCAGCACGCTGAGTTGGCACAGCGTGGCCGGAAAAAAATATCAGGTTTTCAGCCGGGCCGATTTGTCCGGTGCGACCTGGCAGACGGCGGGGTCGCCGGTTACGGCTGCGGGCGTGACCGCCTCGTTTCTGGACACGACGGCCACGAGCGGCTCCAAATTCTACCGCGTGCAAGTATTGCCGTAGTGGCCTCAGTTCAGCCCGAGAACCGAAA
Organism: Verrucomicrobiota bacterium; assembly: GCA_043742955.1. Lineage (GTDB taxonomy): Bacteria > Verrucomicrobiota > Verrucomicrobiia > Limisphaerales > JAYTXL01 > JAYTXL01. Next base: position 36,547 of record JAYTXL010000061.1, read on the forward strand.
TGGATGAACCACCCAGAGCGCAAAGGACAGCAATCAAAGGGACTGGGGCTGAATAGTTCGTGCGAGGAATTGTGCCTCGCGAAAGTTACCGAATCCTTTCCTCCCTTGGTGTTCTTCGTGTCCTTTGTCGTTCAACTTCGGAATTTGGGTTCAGTGCAGCATCGGCAGCGGATTGGGCTGGCGGATGAGTTGCGCGTCGAGGTGCAGATAAAAATCCAGCCGTCGATCCGTCTCGGCGTCGTCGATGCCGCGCGCCATCAGGAGATAGGTGGCGTAATGGTTTCCCTCTGATTCGACCAGGCTTCCGTAAAACCGAGCCAGCTCGGCATCGGTTGGGTGCAATGCGGTGGCCAGCACTTGAAATTTCTCGCAGCTCCGGCCTTCGACCAGCGCGCAGCACAACAGGTGATCAATGGCCTGATGCCGCTGGCCGTTGCGGACCGAACGCATGAGCCCGGTGATATAGGGGCTGGGATGTGGCTGGCCGAAGGGAATCCCGCGCCGCTTCAACAAGTCGAGCACGAGTTGGAAGTGCTGCAGTTCCTCGATGGCGATGGCGTTCAGTTCGCCGACACACGGGTATAGATCGCGGTATTTCTCCAGATTTAAGGCGGTGGTGGCCGCCTTGCGTTCGAGGTGCGCGTGGTCGATGAGCACGGCGGGCAGATCCGCCAGGATTTTCGGGAGCCAGTCCGTTGGGATTTTTTCGCGAAACATCAGCATGGCGGACTTTTATCTTCGGCGGGCCATGCGGCAAGCGGGAAAAACCGACGGCTTCGTTGCGCCAAAATTCTTTCCAAGAGTTCGCAAGTCCGTTTATCTGGGGCTTAGTGAATAGAACTGGCCTTGTCCATGTTCGCCCAACATCGACAATGCAATGCCAGACAAGGAGTTCGGTTTATGTCTAATTCACGACTACGTTACTGTAAGCTTCTCACCTCAGCCCTCATCGTCTTCGCTGGGTGTGTGCTTTCTATCGCACTTTACCGCAAGCTTCTCGCCGTAGCCTTCACCGTCCTCGCAGGGTGTGCACTCCCAACCGCACCGCCTTACCCGTATCACGGCCCGTATGGGACGCGTGATGGCGTAATTGCCGGGGCTGAGCGCCAGTCGCAGGCGCTCGAGCAGTATGTGAAAGATGTTCTCGATGGGAAGCAACCCAGCGAGATTCCCGAGAAGCTTCTCCCGGTGGGCCGCGAGAAGGAGCTAAAAAATCAGAAGTGGTTTGTGCAACGCGAAGCCGAGATCGTTCCGGCCAGGCAGTGGATTGTGCGTGAGCGCAGTGGTGTGAATTTCGCCGCTTCGCCGGGAGCTTATCCCGATCTGAACTGCACGTATCTTTTGCTCCCTCACTTTCTCCCTCCATTCGGCCACCAGGTTCTGATTGATGGCGATTTTCCCCGCGCCCGTGTTTTCAATCTCCAGTTCACGCCCGCTTTCCAGCCCGAACAGTATCACTACGGTGGCACCTACGGCGTCGGCGAAAATGTCATCGTGGATGCTGACATCGTGCCCCAACCTGGCAGCACGAATCCCTACCGGGTTGGTGCAAATCGCAACGCAACCGCCCGCGCCTACCGCGTCACACTCAACAGTCTCGTGGGCAACAGCGCCAAAATTGATCCCGCTTACAAGCCCGGCTACCGAGCACCCGGCAACACCCGCACTACGAGTGGACTCGTTTACGAAGGTCCATGGGGCGACCCCGACTATCAAAAAGGGCAGAAGGATTTCGACCGCAGCCCGCTCGTTTCCCGCGATGGCATGTGGGATGCCGGCGAACTGTGGGTTCGCATCTACGCGCCGGACCACGGCACGGACGCGCTCGGTGGCGTGGCCGTGCCCAAGGTTACCTATCAACTCCCAGACGGGCGTCGCTACTTCATCGCCACCGACCTCGATACCTATTCCCGTATGCTCAACAAACGTGTTCCCGTTCCCGCCGGGAAACCGAAAGAGCCCGATGTCCTCGCGGGGCCGAATGTAGGTTGGCGCAAAATGTGGGGCATCGTCCGCAGTGGCGTCGTGGGCATGGCCTACGCGCTCAAAGGGCCCGGCTTCAATGACAAAGCCTACATCCGTGCCGTCGATAAAGGCGGCAACGCACGCGACGAAGATCTCCCCGCGCCACACAACTACGAATCCTCCCAGACGCTCTGCACTCACAACCACTTTTTGCAACGTGGCATGGCGCTCGGTCAGGGCCGCATCGTGGCCATCACCGGACGTCTGCCCACCACTCCCGCCACGCGCAAGGGCGAGCCAGTCATGAAGGCGGCGCAGTTGCGTTACTTCTCGCTGCACACTTACGACTCCAGCCTCATTCTCAAAGGCGGCCCGACGGGCATTCCTGTCCAGTCACTCATGGACGACGAAATCATCACCGATGCCAAAGGCTACTTCACGATCGTCTTCTCCCGACCCGAAGACCGGCCAGCCAACGCCACGGCGGAGAACGGCGTGACGTGGCGTGATTGGGGCCCGCCTGCGGAAGCGATGATCATGCTCCGCTATCTGGCTGTCGGTCCCGAGTGGACCTTCCCCAGAGCTCCCACCGAGGAAAATCTCGGCCGCACCAGCGACTGGGCCAGCCCGCGCTACGACGAAAGTCTGCTGGGCAAAAATAACCGCACCGGCTGGATGGGCGACTACCTGCCCAACCTTCACTACCTTTCCAAGCCCGAGTTCGAGAAGTTGGGGCGCAACACGTAGCGGAACCAGATCCCAGTGTGGAAATAGCGACTCGGGAGAGTGCTGGCGAACAAGCGGTGAACCGGAGATTCAATCAAGTCGGTTGTGGAACCATAGTTTTTTGCGGCGGCCCGTTTACCGCTGTCGCTCGCCCAATCGCATCACCACACGCAATGAAGTTGATGTCCAAATCTACCGTGGCTTGTTGCCCCTGGGCTGGAGCGACCATCGTTCTGATAGCGTTGGCTGGCTCATCGTTGATTCATTTGGCTAATCGTGTGACGTCACCACGCCCCCCCCAAAAGCAAGCTAACCATGCGCGAGCCTGTGTGAAACTTTTTGAGTTATTAAGTAAGGTAGAGGGCGGGTGAACGTCGGCGTGTGGTTTCGGGAGCATTGCGCGCTTGCATTTTTCCAGGGCTCGCGTTGCATAAAGCCATGTTTCCCTACACCGCGCTGGCGAAAGACAAGTCGTGGATGCCCGGCCCGTACGCGGGCGTCGAACTGATGATGCTCCACAAAAATGACACGACCGGCGGCGTGACGGTGCTGCGAAAGTTTCACGCGGGCGTCACCATCCCGGCGCACACGCATCCGCTCGCCAACGAGTCCGCCTACATTCTGTCCGGTGAATGGGAGGAATCCGGGGTGACTTACACGTCCGGCACTTTGTTCTTCGCCCCGAAAGGCGTGGCGCATGGGCCGCATGTGGCGAAGACGGAAGTCATTAGCCTGACCCTCTTTGACGGGCCATTGACCGTGAGCAGCCCGATAAAGGAGCAGGAGAAGGTGTGAGGAGTCTCTGAGTGGCAATTCCTAACCGGGGCAATGAGTTGGAACAATGCCGTTGAGCCACGGATGGAACACAGACGGAACACGGATGACCGGCTTGTCGGGCGCGAAAAATATTCTCATGGAAATCACCTTTGGCTCGCTTGACCGACCTCCCAATCCAACCGCTAATCCTGTCTGTGTTTCGTCCGAGTTCCCTCGGTGGCTAAAGAATGGTTCCGGCTTAACGAGTCCAGCGGACTGTTACCCATGCCGGGCGGCGAAAATTTCGTCAAGCCGGCGGATGCGGCGGGAGAGGTCGCGGCCAATGTTCAGAAGGAGAATGCCGTATTGCTTGGGCAAGGTTTCGTACAGCCGAAGGAAGGCCATGGAGGAAAAACTGCGGAGCGTGGTGTCCGTCAGCGCCTGCACGGTAGCAGAGCGCGGCAGGGTTTCGAGGATGCACATCTCGCCGAAGAAGTCGCCGTCGGACAAGACCGCGAACTCCACTTCGTCCGGCTCTTCGTAGCGCTTGCACACGCGTACCATGCCCGATTCGATGAGGAACAAGCGGTTACCCTCGTCGCCCTCGCGGACGATGATGTGGCCGGACAGCACCTCCGATTTCTGGGCTTGAGCGAGTAGGATGTCCAGAGCGTCGTCTTCCATTCCGGCGAAGAGGGACACGGATGTAATCATTCTGGCCATGCTGGAAGCCTACCAGCCGTCGGCGCGGTTTCGAGATATATTTGCAGTAACTTATTCACCGAATCCGGGTCTTCCCTTTTGACGCCGCCACGCTACGATGCGATGAAACCGCAAAACTTAAGGGCGCAATTTTTATGAACGGACTTCAACGACTCGACTTGGGATTGCCCCGACGAAAATTCATCAAGGGCATGGCGTTTGGCGCGGGCGCTCTCGCTTCCAGTGGCGGATTGCTGGCGGCGGAATCCTCCCCGGCCAACGCTCCGGAACCAGCGCGGCCCGCGTATCGCGGTCCCAATGTCATTCTCATCCGCTTCGGCGGCGGCGTGCGCCGCCGTGAGACCATTGATCCGGTCAACACTTACGCGCCGTTCTTCTGCCATGATCTCGTCCAGCGCGGCACGCTGCACCAGAACATGGAGATCAGTTCGCTCCAGGGCGTCGAGACCAGCCACGGTCAGGGCACGCTCTACCTCATCACCGGTAAATAGTATCCGTGTTAGCAACCCCGTCTATGAAGGGGTAAAGGTACCGGGGTAATCTGGCAGGGAATGTCAGGATTTCTGTGCGGCTTTCCAGGCGGTGGGCGTCAATTCGGCCACGCGGTTGATCGGCCACTCGCCCAGCTTGGGCAGCACGT
>JAYTXL010000062.1:0-8046 GCA_043742955.1 Verrucomicrobiota bacterium
AGCCCCCTCAAGGTGGTGCTGAGCGAAGGGCAGGCTGATGATAAAAGCACTAATCGCGAAAAAAATGGGCACCCCGAAAAAACCTCTGCGCGCCAGCCCGGCCACCATCTGGCTGGCGACATCGGGAGTCACGGCCAGGTGCAATTGCGAATCGAGGTGAAATAAAATAACCGACAGCACCGCCACCGCGCGGAGCCCGTCGAGCTCCGGAATAAAACTGCCCGACGAGGTCGTCCGCGCCAGGCGAGCTAACAGCCGGTCAGCCAACGAGCGCGAGACAGCAGCGGAGACTGAGGCGGCGGGTTCCATTAGCATTCGGGACACGGGGGCAAAACCGGGTGCGGGCGAGGCACGGAAAAAATGCATTCTTGGTGCCGGTCTGAAAATAAAATGGACGCGCCCGCCCGCCACCGGCCGCTGCCCGTGATTTCCTTCCCTTTCGCCGGCCGCCGGAAATTTTTTTCGTGGAGATTCATGGCAACGGCGGGGCGGCGCCCAGGCTGTGATAAAAATCAAGCCCGCGCCGGGCAGCCTGCTCCCAGGTAAAATGCGCGGCCACATGCTTGCGAGCGGCGGCTCCCATGGCCTGGCTGAGGCTGGGATTGGCAACAAGTCGCGTGATGCATTCGCGAAGCGCGGCCGGATCATGCGGCGCCACCACGCAGCCAGTCTCACCGTCCACCATCAATTCCGGAAGACTTCCCGCCCGGGTAACAATGACGGGCTTGCCACATGCCATCGCTTCCAGAGTGACGAGGCCCAACAATTCTGAAGTATCGGTCGGGGCGCTTTCCGACGGCAGGGAGGGCTGGAGGACGACGTTGGCGCCGGCGTATTGCCGGCGCAATTCGGCATCATCGGCATTAAAAATAAATTGCACCTGCTTGCCCAAGGCGGCGGTCTGCAATTGGCCCACGTATTTTTCATCATAGGGCCGCCCGACGACATGCAACGGCGTGCCGGCATCCAGGGCCTGGATCAGCTGCAGAACGCCTTTGTGCGGCAGGAGCCGGCCGACGAAAAGCGCGTACCCTTGCGGAGGCGTGTGGGATCCTTGAAACTGCTCCAGGTTGACGCCGCCGTGCAGCACCGTTTTCGGCTGCGTCCAGCCGGCAAATGCCTGGGCGGAGTGGTGGGACAACAACGCCAGCCCATGGGCCAGCCGGTTCAAGTCGAGCCGTGGATGGATTTTTCCCAGGTAAGTACTCCAGCATGCGCCGCCGCCACCGACGTCGGTAAGCACCACCGTCTGGTGCCGCACCCGCGCGGCCAGCAGCAGCAAATCGGTCAGAGGCGTCGGGAACACCAGGCAATGAATCACGTCAAAATCGCGGAAAGCACGCCACGTTTCCGCCGTGAGGGGGAAGCCCCAACGCTGGGTCAAACGTCGCACCGAAAAAGTCCGCAGTTCCAGCCGGTCGAAAGTTTCCCGGCGGGACGAGAGATCGAAGAGACCCAGTGTCGTCGGGGTAAGCTCAGCCAGGGCCCGGGCGTACTCCAACGCGTAACGCTCGCCGCCGCCCACCACCCGGTCCTGCGCGAAGTACGAAGCGGGCACCACCAAGACCCGAGGCGCGCACGATTTCATGGGCTAAAAGTTAACCCAACCCTCCAGTTCATTCCCAGTAAACAAACCCGGTGCCAGTAAAATGGCCAAAGCTAGTGAAGTCGAGCTTGGGTCGGCGAATCCGCCGCCAGATCCCGAGCATGTTCCAAATCTTGATGTCATCGAATACCAGCAGAGTGCCAGATTTCAGCCCGATCCGCTCAAAGTGATCGAGAAACCGCTGTTCTTGGATCCCATCTTTGGCCGCATCGATAAATATCAGGTCGGCTTGTTGGAGAATGGCCGCATGTGCGGTGGCGATCGCGGGATCCGACAAATCCTCCACGATCTGGCGAAACTTTCCCCCTTTGAAATCGGCGGGCCGCAATACTGTCCCGGAGATCTGGTCCCACGGTATGACATCGAAGGTGACCAGCGAACCTTCGGGCGGAAGCAAGGGGAGTATCGCAAGACTGCCCGCCCCGGTGTAGGTGCCGATTTCCACGGCGTGCCGCACGCCGAGCACCTGGCAAAGCGCAGCGAGAACCGAATAGTGCTCACCGGGCCACTCGTAAAAATAGTCAGCCACCGCACCGCCGCAAAAGCGGCCGGTGTATTCGGGCAGGGTTTGTTGGCGGCAAATCCGGATGGTCGCTTCCGCGATATCAAGCAAACGGTCGTTCGTCCGCCCAGGTTCATCATCCGTGGACAGGACGGCAGACAACTGCCCATGCCGGGCATTGAGTTGGTCGATTCTGGCTTGTACGGAGCGGAAATCGAAATTCTTGCGGGCAATCCAACCGAGCAAAAGACGGACGATTAAAGCTTTCATGTTCTCGTGAGATTGATAGACAACAGGTTTTTGAATCCTACTGCTGCTTCCCAGCGCTCGCTCTAACCTTGCATGGCGGCCTGGTACGTTGCCACTACATTGTCCACACAGCGGGCCCAGGTAAACCTGGCCGCGCGCTGGCTGCCGCGCGCCCCCAATTCCTTCCGCCAGACGTCATCCCGGCACAGCCGGCCAAGCACCTCGGCCAGCTTCATTTCATCAAGCGGGTTCAACAATACGCCGCCCTCACCAACCACCTCCGGCAAGGAAGTGCTGTTGGAAGCAATCACGGGGACACCGCATTGCATGGCTTCCAACGGCGGCAGGCCGAAGCCCTCATATTCCGACAGGTAGGCAAAGGCGTGGGCCTCGCTGTACAACGATGCCAGATCCTGATCGGCCACATAGCCCGGAAGAATGATGCGGGGGCGCAGTTCTGCCGCCCGCTCCAAGGCCTGGTGCAACAACTCCAAGTGCCAACCGCTGGCACCCACGAGCACCAGGTTGAGTTGGATCTCGGGATTTTGGCGGGCCATCAAACAAAAGGCACCGACGAGGGAAGCCAGATTCTTGCGCGGTTCCAACGTGCAGAGGCTTAACAAGTAGGGCCCGGCCGGAATATTGTATCGGTGCCGGACTGCGGCCCGTTTTTCCTTGTCGTGACACGGGTAAAAAATCGCTGATTCTGCGGCCAGCGGAGCCACGAAGACGCGCTCCGGTAGGATGCCCAAGACAGAACAAACATCGCGCTTGGTCGATTCCGAGATGGCAATCACCCAAGTGTGCCGGTCAATGCTGCCAATCACCCGGTTGAAAAAAGTCAGGATGCCCGAATCGAAAAACTCCGGCCTCACCAAGGGGATGATATCGCAGACCGTAATCACCTTGCGCAGGTGGCGACCCGCCAACGGGAGCGCTGGCAGAGGATAGTGCGAAGCATGATAAATTTCCGCCGACTGAAGTTGCGACGCATTCAGCGGGTCCACCGGCACTCGCGCCAGGCGATGCCAGACACGCCGGGCAAACCGTCCGCCAGCCGTCACATCGACGCAGGGCTCCGAATGATATATGACCCGATGCATCCCCGCCATCAGCTGTACGAATAAACGGCCGGCGGGCGAAGCTGGACCTGGAAAACGATCGCTCAATCCGCGTCGGGCTGCATAAATGGGGGCACCACAAATATGCTCGGAAGACGCCAAAGTCACCGCACATTCCGGCCGTTCCAGTAACTCGCTCAGCATATTCCGGCAAACACGCCCAACACCGCTTTCCCGCCGGCTGGCATGCATGGCCATCAGGGATAGGTAGGAAATATCATAAATGACACGCATGCGCTGATTTGCCCCTCAGCGAGATTTCATGCGCAACCACTTCAAGCCGGTGCGGATTCCCTCCCAAGTGACCCGGCGGCGAAGCGTTGCCGGGGAACGGGGATCCGGCTGCTCGGCTTGCACCAGGGACCAATATTGGATGGCCACCAGCAATTGATATTGGGCCGAGATCAAACTCCAAACCAGCCCACGCATTCCGTGGCGCCAGGCCTGATTAAGAATGTAACGCCCATAAAATTCGCTCAGCGGCCGGCGTAAAAGATAGGGCCAGATCGGCGGACGCAAATTCGCCGCCAAACGCTGGGCATCCAACGCGCTGTAGCGGGTTCCCTTCTCGATGTACTTGGACAGATCGTGGCCCACAAAAAGATGTTCGAGCGCCGCCTCGGGATCCGCCGGCAGTTCGACCAACGTGCCCAGGACCTGCGGCGGTTGATGAACCTGATCATTCCAGAACGTGGTGCCCTTGCGGATGAAACGAATCTGGGAATCCGGCCAGCACCCGAATTCCAGCCACTCACCCATAAAATAATTCCGCCGGGGCAGTGCATACGCGGACGCAGTCGCAGTGCCATCCTGTGAAATGGCGCGAAGCTGTCCGGCCAGCTTGGGGGAAATACGTTCGTCGGCATCCACGATCAGCACCCATTCCCCAGTGCATTGCCCGATGGCCAGGTTGCGCACCGGTTCGACGATCGGTGCCACTGGCATATCAATCACCCGGGCACCCTGGGCCACGGCGATCGCACGCGTGGCATCGGTGCTCGCCATGTCCGCGACCACAATGTCGTCCGCCCACGCCACCGAACGCAAGCAATCCAGCAGGTGGGCGGCCTCGTTGCGCGTATGGATCAACGCCGTGATGCTCATGGGCCGTAGGCTCTAACACGCTGGCCAGAAAAACGCCATTGCCTTCGTTCAGCCAACCTCCGGGCGTTGTGCCTCGAGCACCATGGTTTCAAACTCATTCCATTCCTCACCGATTTGTTTGCCGTGCGATTCCAGAGTGCGCAGCGCCGGGTTCGGGCTTTCCCCCGGCCGGCAGCACCGGACAGCAACCAACCCCGCATCATTTAAGGCCGCCTGAAGGGTCGGCAGATCGTAGATGAATTGGTGCCCCCAATTGCGCACAAAACTGTTTAAGACAAAACATTCATTCGCCGCCTTGATTCCGGGGTGATTTTGAGCCATCGACCAGTGAATGTAACGCTGCTGGCGTTGAGTCAACGGGCGCGAAAATAAATCCACAAACTGTTTCAGGTCCGGCGTGGTGACCCGGATCCAGCCGCCCGGCTTGAGCACACGAAAACTTTCGCGCAACATCGAAACGCCTTCCGGATAAGTCAGATGCTCGATGATATGCTCGCTGAATATATAATCGAACGTGCGGTCGGCGAAAGGGAAAGGTTTCGCGGCGTCCAGGAAAACATCGGTGGGCGCGACCGGATAAAAGTCGGTGTTTAACCAGCCGGGCAGGGAAGCCTGGCCGGAACCAATTTGCAATTTGAGAACGGAATGCGCACGCAGGTACGCGTCAATCTGTTTCAAATAGACGGACGGCGACATCCTTCTGGCCCGCCGCCTTTGCTCGGCCCGCGCCCGCTCCCCACGCACCAAAGCCACCAAAGTGGCTGAACGTTTCAAGAGTTGTTTCACATGTTTCAAAATGGCAGGCCCACTCCCCCGCCGTCCTATCGAGGATAGGGTCTGCCCGTTAGAATTACAACCCGATCAGCCCTCATCCACGTCAATGGCGGGGCGGTCTGGGGTCGTGCCGCTGCCCCCAAAGCTGTCCCAGCCAGCGCAGAAGATAAAGCTGTTCGGCCAACACGAGCCGCCGACTCACTGCTCCGGCGAGGCAGTGCCGGGTCCAGCGCGCGAGCCCCCGGGTCTCCGGCGGGGCACCATGCAACGCGGCGGCGGCAATCCCCGCGCGCCAGGACCGTCGCCACAGACTCCTGCGGGTCAGACGTTCCGGATTCACCCAGTGTCGCACGAGCAGGTTTGGCAGATAGCCGATTTGACCGCCGGCGGCGGCGTAACGGAGGAACCAATCGGTTTCCTCACCCAGGGACACTCGCCGGCCCAGCATGCCGAGCGCGGGATCAAAATTTCCCACGACCTGAAATGCTTTCGCGCGGATGAACATGTTGCCGCCGAAAGGGAATTGTCCCGGTGGAAAAAAATCCGGGGCCGGATCAAAAACCAGCCGTCCCAAGTTGCTGTCAAATTGGGTTTGCCAATAGGGCGGTTTTGGCGTGGTGCCCCAATCGAGTTCAATCGGTCCGCCGCCGGCATGAACCTCGGGATGGGCGGCCGCATATTCGGCCAGGGAAGCCAGGGCACCGGGCGCCGGTAGAGCATCGTCATCCAGGAAAAACAGTGTTCGTCCGCCAGCGACGGCCACGGCGGTGTTCCGGGCATGGGAGAGACCCAACTGCGCCTCATCCACGCAGCGGAGCCGCCCGGCGTTCGCAGCCGCCAGTGCCGACACCACCGCCCGCGTTTGATCGGTGCAGGCGTTGGCGATCACCACGATTTCCCCATCCCAATTTTTCGCCCCGATCTGGTCCAGCGTGGCCTGCAGGCAGCGCTGCAAAAACCCGGCCCGGTTGTGGGTGCAAATGATGACGCTGATCTCCACGGGCAGGTATGACTAATCTGGGTTGGGCTTGAAGCGCGCCAACACCGTTTCGTAGAACGTGATCAATTGACCGACACGATCCTCGGCCTGAATCCCTTCGACCTGCGCGAGGATGCGCGTTTTCATGGCGAGCCGCTCCTCGGGCGAGCGGCTCAGCAACCGTTCGATCCCCGCTTGCAAACTGGCGGCGCAGCCATTCTGCACCAAAAAACCAGTGACCCCGTCTTCGATCATCTCATCCAGACTTGAATCGCGGCTGCCGACCACCGGAATGCCGAAGGCCTGCGCCTCGAGACAGGCATTGGGATAATTATCCACGCGCGAGGGCATGAGCACGCCAACCGCGTTGGCAATCACCGGACCCAATTGGGGTTTCGCCAGTACGGATTTATGATGCAGGTTTGCCGCGAATGGCCCGCTGCGCGAACGCAGGTGTTCGAACACCCGGGTGCCATCGGGCAAGCCGTCGTCACGCCCGACAAAAACCAGGTTAAGTCGCGGGTTCCTTTGCAGCAGGTCGGGGATGATTTCAGCGAGCAGGTCCGTGCCTTTGACCCGGCTGAGCGAACCCACCATCAGGAGATAGGGTGAGCCCGCCAGGTGCGTCTGATAATACGACGGGTCCAGCTCCGCCGCCGGCCACCTCTCGACGGGCGTGCGGATCACCGTGGGTTGAAACGCCGTCTGCCGGACGAATTCATGGGCGATGAACTGGCTGGGCGCAAAGGCGGCGTCGGCGTCCAACACTTGGCGGAGCTCCAGCCAATCGGTCAGTTAATCGCTGGTCAGGCAGGGCCGTCCAAAAGCGGACCGGAGCAGCGGCGAATAACTGGAGATGCGACAGACCAGCGGCAGGCACCCGTTGCGCCGCAGGACATAACCGGGCGCATAATAACTGGAGGCCTGCAGCAGGTCAAACGGCTGTTCGCGATGAACGCGCCAAACCTCTGCGGCCAGCCGGCGCGCCGAAAGATATTGCGCCGTGACGGGGGCCAAGGTTCCCAGCACGCGCGTGCGGTAAAAAAGATTGGGCAGGACCACCCGTTTGATTTCGTGGACGCGCACCGCGCCATCCTGCCACCGGGCATTGCGGTGGGTCAGGACCAGGATGGAAACGCCCTGGCCCCGCTGGGTCAACGCCCGCCCGAGCTTATGCAAATAATTGGCCAGTCCCCCATCGGCCCTTGCTGGCATGACGTATTCCGGCGTGAGGAAACCCAAGTGCATAGCGATCGATCCGGTGCGGGCGAAGCAAACCAGTTTGCCGACGGCACGGCAAATCCATTTTTTCCAAGTTGTGCTGGGGCAGGGCTCCGGGTTTCCAGTACCACCCGGTAGCTCATCTTAATTTCCGGTCAATTAATTCCAGCAGTGTGCTGGAAGTTTTTTCATCAAATTTCCGGGCGAACAAGTTGGAGGTGTTCTGCAAGGCCGGGAAATCCCGGTCATCCAGTGTCGCTGGCCGGCCGTGTCCCGCCGTCCGCTCGCGCGACCAGTCGATGTAACGATAATTGAAGTCCGCCTCCGGCAGCATCATGGCCTCCCCGGCCTTGCTCGCCGCGGAGGTCGTCCGGCTCCAATGCTGATAGTCCTCATAATTCTGTACTCGGGCCGCCCACTCCGAGTTCAGAATGAGCGTCTGGAAAAACAGCTCAATGGGGCTGTGAGTAAACCGGTAAAAATTGGTGAG
>JAYTXL010000063.1:0-2952 GCA_043742955.1 Verrucomicrobiota bacterium
GGACTCCTGCATCGTGCGGGTAAAATCGGACGAGACGCTCCATCCTTTGCCCTTGAATTCCACCGTGCATCCGGGCGACGACGCGTGGTGTTACAGTGACCCGCTGGGGCGTCCGGGCTATTTCAGCAAGGGCATTGTGAACCGCTTCTATCAGCATTGGCACAACGAGCAAGAAGCGGGAAAGTTTCCGGTTTGGATGAATGTCTCCACGGACTGGGCGCAGGGTTCGAGCGGCGCGGCGGTGCTTGACGATTTGGGAAACGCAATCGGCCACGTTTCGGAAATCTCCGCCCACGGCGAACCCGCGAATGCGGGCGCAAAGGATTCAAAACGCTCCGGCGAGACGGTCATTGTCTTCCACAACGCCGTCCGCGCGGCGGCGGTGCAGGCGCTGGTGAAACCGAAGGGGAAATAGGGTGGGACCGGCCGCGCGCTATGCCGCCGTGGGAGCTAAAGATTCAAGCGGCGGCTAGAAGAGATGGCCGAAGAAGGCCACGGTTGCGAGATAGAGCATCGGAACCAAAATCAAAACGGAGATCTGCCGCACGGGTTGCCAGTAGGAGCCCAGCGAATGGCGAAAGTTGGCCAAGCCAATCCGATACGTCCAAACCCCGTAGGCAAGGCAGCCAAGACACAAGGCAACTTTCACGATCACATCAGTGACCTGCAGTGCCACCAAATGTGATTCAGGCGGAAAAGGTGGGGCGGGCAATGCATTCAAGATCAAATTCAGCACGCTCGCCGCGGTCACAATCGCCACGGGAAAAGCAACACAAACGCCCAGAGTGCCCACCAATGCCCGCAAGCTGTTACCCGACACGGTCGAGGCGTAGGTAGCCGCACAGAAAATGGCGAGGTTTGGTGAAAGAAATCCGATGTATTCATCCATTTCGCTCGGCTGAAAACGCCCCAGTCCAACCGAGGAAGCCGACACATACGTCAGCGCGAGAGGCAGCAACAGGCCCAGGATCACATTGATGGAAAAGGTCACGGACAACTTGACCAACCATTGGCGGTGGGCGGTGGACGGAAGCGTGAGTTGCCAGTCCAACAGGCCAAGATTCCGCTCCTCCGCCGTGGAGATGATGCCCACCAGAAAAGGGATGCCCAGGTACATCGCAATCATCGGCAGCAGCAGGAGCTCCTTCATATGGAGCAGCCGCGTCCAAGTGGCGAGGAGGAACACCAACCAGAGCATGACCAGTCCTGCGGCCAGGATGCACGTCGGGTGTTGCAAGCGGATTTCCTTCCGGATGAGGCTACTCAACGCACTTCGGGATCCAAAAGTCAGGCGCTCGCTGAACTTTGCAAACGGACGGCTTAACGCCTTCGGCAACTGCATCTCCACGGCGAGCGAATCCGAGTCTTCCAGCTCTTGAAATCGCCGCCAGCCGTTCAGGAACAAGCCGACACCATAAACGACTCCCATCGGGAGCAGCCAACTCAACAGGCACTTTTCATCGATGTCCCCGCTTCCTTCTACATAAACCGGCAGGAAGGGCAGGGCGAAAAACACCAAGGTCCACGGACAAATGATCGTCAGGGCCAGGCCGCCAATCGTGCCTCGTGCCAACAAGGTCAAAACGGGACTGGTGGCAAAGCCGAGGAGCGGAACCAGGAGCGCGGACAGGACGAAGAGCGCAATCGTGGCATTGTCGTCCTGCCTGATCCGCGCAACATCCTGCTGCCAATCGGAGGTCCACAACGCCAAAAACACCAGCCACAAAGACAGGCCCAAGAGCGCGGTTCCCAGCACCGCCAGTTTTTCCGACCACAAACGGCGGCGCGGAACCGGCTGCGACAGCAGCAGGCCCATGGTCCGATGATGGAACTCGTGGCCGATGCACACCGGTCCAAGCAAGGCGCAGCCAAAGATGTAGGCCGGGAGTGAATAGGCCAGCGGGTCTCGGAGCTGCAGGAGCAGCGGCGCGACCATGAGTCCGGCAACCGCCGACCACGCGGGGAGCAGTGTACGGGCTTCCTTCTTCAGCCGGCAATGAGTCGCGGGGTTCATTGAATGGCGCTGTGGCCGCCCTGGAGGGTAGCGATGAAGATTTCCTCCAGCGTCAGCGCCTCGGTGGTGAGGGCCTCGGGTGAGAACGACTTGAGGCGATCGATGATGGCGGCGGATTCCCCGTTGGCGGTGATCTCCAGTTCGCGGCCATCGCGGCGGGAGTCGAGGATGCCGGCGAGTTGCAGCGCGGGCGGTTCGCCGGCGAAGCGCGCACGGATCCGCTGGTAACGCGCGCGGGCCGCGTCCGCCTCCAGCCGCAGCACTTCGCGCCCGGCGTCGATGATGGTGAACTCATCAATCAACCCCTCAAACTCGGCGATGAGATGCGTGGAGACGAAGATGGTGCGCCGTTCCGGGTCAGCTTCCTGATGCGCGCCGATGACCGTCTGGATGAACTCCCGCCGCACAATCGGGTCGAGGCCGGAGGTCGGTTCGTCGAGCAGCAACAGCTCCGGCTCCGGGCAGATCGCCGCGATGAGGCCGAGTTGGGTGCGCTGGCCTTTCGAGAGGGCTCTCACTTGCTTTGCCGGATCGAGCCGAAACCGGCCGAGCAACTCGGTTTCCGTCTTGCGATTCCACTTCGCACGGAACGACGCAATATAATCAAGGGTCGACCGCACGGTCATCCACGGATGGAACGCGACCTGGTCGGGCACATAGGCGAGGCGCGATTTCACGGCGACTTCATCACGGTGCGGGTCGAGGCCGAAGACGCGCACGGTGCCGGAGGTCGGGCGGAGCAAATTGAGGAGGCACTTCATCGTGGTGGTCTTGCCCGCGCCATTGCGACCGAAGAAGCCGTAACAACGCCCGGCGCGCACGGTGAGGTCGAGTCCGTTAACCGCGTCGGTGTGGCCGAATTTGCGGACCAATTGGCGGACCTCGATGACGGGTGCGGTGGTGTTCATTCGTTATTCCTTTTCCCTGGCAGAGGATTT
>JAYTXL010000064.1:0-5216 GCA_043742955.1 Verrucomicrobiota bacterium
CAGCCCGGCCCAATTCGTGAGCTGACGATAGGATTCAGCCATGGCAATGGGAATGGGCCGACGCAGGCGCGCCTCGGGGGTGAGTCGCTCGCGCCATTCCAAGGCCTGCGCAGCCAGGCCGCGCGCGTTCAGCCATTCGACCAACAGGAAAACATTCTGCGGCTGCGCCTTTGCCCGGGCTTGATACTGACTCAATTGCGAGGCGAATTCCGGATGGTGGTTTTCAAAGAGTGCGTCCAAGTAGGTTAGTTGGTCCTGGAAATCTGACTGCGGTGCATCCTTCAGCTCGCCCGCCAGGCGCAGCACTTGGGCGGGCTGTTGATTGCGTTGGGCAGCCACCAAAAGGCCGCGCCCGGCGACCGTCTGAAATTTGGGATTCCGGCGCAACTGCTCGAGCGCCGCCACGGCCTCGGCGCGCGCCCCCAGGCGAGGAGACTGCAGGCGGGCGAGGGCCAGATTCAACTGGGAAAACTCATTGGTGCGTTGCCGGCTGAGGACGTTTTCGAAATAGCGCTCAGCGAGATCAAAATGCTTCGCTTGGAAAGCCCAGATTCCCATCACCTGGTCGTAGGCGAGCGTCTTGCGACCGGCATCATCCACCTTCTCGAGCGCCTGCCGGGCCGCTCCCAGTTCCCCGGCGCGCAAAGCCTCCGTCGCCCAAGCCAGTTGGTTTTCCAAGTTGTGCGGTTGCAATTCATCCAACCGGGCACGCCAGGCAACGGCTTCGGGCGCCCGGGCTCCGGCAGATAGTTCCGCCATGAGTCGGGTGGCCGCGAGGTTGGTGGGATTCAAAGCCAGCACCTGGTGGAGGTTGAGGAGGCTGCTGCGAATATCCTGCTGGCGCGAGAATTCCCTTGCTTGGCTTACCAAGTGTTGCTCGTGCCAGCCGAGGTAGGCTTGGTAGCCCTGCCGCCCAGCCACCCCCAAGACTGCCAGGATCAGCGCAACAACCCCGGCCTTGCGAAAATTAATCCCGCTGAGCAGGGTCCAATCCGGTTCGTCCGGCTTTCTCTGGAACCAACCGCTCACAATGCCAGGGTGGCGTTCAAGGGTCGGAGTTCGCTAAAGGTGATCGCGTCCGCCGACGAGCGCGAACCCCGATCGCCAGGCCGCAAACAGCGAGGGTACCCCACGCGGGGTTCACTTCCGGAACCCGACCATAACGAATATCGTGGAGGCCGATAAATTGTTCGGAATTGACAGTGCCGTTTCCGGGTCTATTACCGTAGTCAAACGTGACCGACGTGAGGACGCTATTGCCGAAATTTATCAAGGCATTGCCGTCGCTGGTGGCAGTTGCAGCATTGGCATTTGTGCCGGTAATGGTCTGGGTCGTCCCCGTCCCGTCGACGCGGTTATCGAGTGACCCGGTCAGGAACGCGGCGGAGTTGGTGGCACCATTATGCCCGACAATGTTTCTGATTTGATCTTGAAAAACATTGACCCCCCCCTGATCGACATCGAAAAGCAAAAAATTGACATGGTTCACACCTTGCGCATAGTTGAAAGTGATGGTCACGGTGATGAACTCGGTAGCGTCAGCGAAAGCGTTGGCGTCTAATAATAGCGATTTTTCAGCAGCGCCAAAGCCGCCAGTGAGAGTCGTGTCGTTGACGGGGGTGCCCGCGCGCAACCGGCCAGTATTACCCGAGATGGTGATGGTGATATCGTTGCCCGCATTGCTGGAATCGGTCTCGAACGACTGAGACAAGGAACCCGCCGTCCAAGCCACACTATTCCAATCCAGCGTGATGGCCTCCGCTGACGGTGGGCACAAAAAAGCCGTCAGCAAAACGGCCAGACACAAAAAACTGATTTTCAAATTATTGGGAACATTAACCATTAGCGATAGTCGGGGGACCATCCGGCAATTAGTGGCATTTGTCAAACTTTCGAACGGGCAGTGTCGAACGGGCAGTTTTCGCTTCCGCGACTAGCCGGGGAAATTTCGTGGACGAGGACGTTCAGGGGAATTTTGCCCGCCGCCGCAAGCGCATGCCAATGGCCAAGGCACAAACCAGTATGGCACCCCCTGCGGGATTCACTTCGGGAACGGGGCGGTAGTGAATGTCGTGCAAGCCGACCCATTGAATGATGTCAATGCCGGTGCCAGGGGCGTTGCCATAATCAAAGGAGACCGAGGTGAGAACGGCATTGCCGAAATTAAAAAAGCCGTTGCCAGTGGCGGTCTGGTCACCGTTGATGGCCGTGCCGGTGATGAACGCATTTACGGTGTTATTGCTCGTGACGGTATTGTTGGCTGATCCTGTAATCGCCACCGGGTTATTGGTGGAGCCGAACGTTCCCTTGATGTTCCGAATTTGATCCTGAAAATGGTTGCCGGAAACATTACTGCGATCGATGTCGAAGATCGAGAAATTGACGCGGTCCACTCCCGCCGCATAATTAAACGCGATCGTCACGGTGACGAACTCGCTATCGGCGTTGAACGTATTCATGTACAAGCGCAGGGATTCCTGCACCCCTCCCGAGCCACCGTCGAGATACGTCGTGTCGTCGGGGTAGCCTGATTGAAACCGGCTGGTGTTCCCAGTGATCGTGATGGTGACATCGTTGCCGGAATTGTTTGAATCAATCTCAAACGATTGGGACAAGCCACCCGCCGTCCAATCCACGTTGTTCCAATCCAGCGTGGTGGCCTTCGCCGGCCCCGGGCAAAGCAGCGTCATCAACCACGCAGCCATCCACATGCATTTGCTATATAAAGAATTACGCACAATCGATGGCTGTTACCTACCTAACCATCCGATATTTGCGTTCATTTGTCAAAACTTCGCAGAAGGGCTGTGGGCAGTGCTCCCGTAGCGGCGGGCATCCCGTGTCGGTCACAGAGCCGGCTTCAATTGGGCTCAGAGTTGTGGGCTTGCCAAGCGGGCTCGACCGCGACAACTATAAGTCAATGTCAGGCGCGCGAAATTCAATGTTTTATGGCTCAATTACCCACTCTGTTGCTTAAAGAAGGCGATCTGGCCCCGGACTTCTCCGCCGCCACCAGCGGCGGCGGCCAGGTATCGCTGGCCGATTTCGCCGGTCGCAACGTCATTCTCTACTTTTATCCGCGCGACGATACCCCGGGCTGCACCAAGGAGGCGTGCGCGTTTCGGGATGACTTCGCCGCGTTTCAAGCGAAGGGTGCAGTCGTGCTGGGTGTGAGCCTTGATTCGGTGAAGGCGCACGACAAATTCGCCGCCAAGTTCCAGCTTCCGTTTCCGCTGCTGGCCGATGAAGAAAAGACAATCGTCCAAGCGTATGGCGTCTGGGGCGAGAAAAAATTCATGGGCCGGAAATATCACGGTATTCACCGGGTCACTTTCCTGATCGGATCCGACGGCCGGATCCGGAAGATCTGGCCGCAGGTGAAACCGGAGGAGCATGCCCGGGAAGTGCTGGCGGCGCTTTGATTTCGCCCCCCGATCCGCACTGATGGAGCAAAAAGTACAACCGGTCGGCGCGGTGCGCGCGGGTCAGCCCCCCCCTGCCGTTCTCCCTCCCGCAGCATTCAATCACCGTTTGACACCCGACTGCCTGCGGACTATAAACCCGGCACGTCAAATTGACTTAACTCTAACCACCTAAAAACTATGGCCATCGCTGTCGGCTCCCAAGCCCCTGACTTCAACCTCAAATCCAAGAACGCGTCCGGTCTCGTGGACGTGAAACTCAGCAACAATTTCGGCCAGAAGAACACGGTGCTGCTCTTCTTCCCGCTCGCCTTTACCGGGGTCTGCACGACCGAGTTGTGCGACATCACCGCCGGTCTGGCGGCCTACTCCGGCCTCAACGCCGAGGTCATCGCGTGCAGCGTGGACAGCCCGTTCGCGCAGGAAGCCTGGGCCGCGCAAAACAAGATCGGGATCACCCTCGTCAGCGATTTGAACAAGGAAACCACCAAGGCTTATGGCGTGCTCTTCCCGATGCTCGCCGGTGTGGGTGACACCTCGGCCCGGGCGGCGTTCGTGATCGACAAACAGGGCACCATCCAATATTCGGAACAAACGGCCACCCCCAAGGATCTGCCGAACTTCGCCGCCGTGAAAGATTGCCTGGCCAAGTTGAAGTAGTCATTCAGTTTCAATCGTGCGACGGGCGGAAGCCGGCTTCCGCCCGTTTGCTTTTTTAGTCATCCGAGTTGTGATCGCCCGCGCATCCGCGCAGTTGTTCTGATCCGGAACTCCGGGGAGCGCGGCGGTGCGCGAAGCCTCAGCCGCAGTGCGTTGACAGTGCGGCGGCGGGTCTCCGACCCAGCCGCGCTCCGCCCCAAGGAGGACACCACCTCACCCGCGCATTGCTTGACACAGTTTCGTCCAAACCGCATTTTCTCCTCTCAATTCGCCGCCCGGATTGGCCGCGACAAAACTTATGAGCACCGCACACAACCTGTTCAATTCGCTTCAAACCTTCGACCTCGGCCACGGCCAGTCCGGGCAGTTCTATTCGCTCCCCGCCCTGGAGGCGGCCGGTGTCGGCCCCATCGCGCGCCTGCCCGTCTCCATCCGCATTGTGCTCGAATCGGTGCTTCGCAATTGCGACGGCAAAAAAGTCAGCGAGGCAAATGTGAAGGAGCTCGCCAACTGGAAACCGACGGAATCGCGCACCGCCGAGATCCCCTTCGTGGTGGCGCGCATCGTGTTGCAGGATTTCACGGGCGTGCCCTTGCTGGTGGACCTGGCGGCGATGCGCACGGCCGTGGCCAAGCTCGGCAAGAACCCCAAAATCATCGAGCCGCTTGTGCCCGTGGATCTGGTCGTGGATCATTCCGTGCAGGTGGATGCGGCAGGGTCGTCCGATTCATTTCAAAAGAATCTGGAGATCGAGTTTCAGCGCAATCGCGAGCGCTACCAGTTTCTCAAGTGGGGCATGCAAGCGTTCGACACGTTCAAAGTGGTGCCGCCCGGCATCGGCATCGTGCATCAGGTGAACCTTGAATACCTCGCCAAAGGCGTGCTCTCGGAGCGCCGGTCTCCGACCCGGCACGATGGTGAGGCCGCGCAACACGCCGGGTCGGAGACCGGCGCTCCAATCTACTATCCCGACACGCTCGTCGGCACCGATTCGCACACCACGATGATCAACGGTCTCGGCATCGTCGGCTGGGGCGTGGGCGGCATCGAGGCGGAGGCGGGCATGCTCGGCCAGCCGGTTTACTTTCTCACGCCGGATGTGGTGGGTGTGCACTTGACCGGCGCGATTCGCGA
>JAYTXL010000065.1:0-2604 GCA_043742955.1 Verrucomicrobiota bacterium
GAGCGAGTCTCGCGCCGGATCATCTTCGCCTCCGCCGCCGACACCCGACGGCGCAAGCGGCTGTCTAAGAAAGTTTTGGGCCTTATCTAACCGCCATTCGGGTCAGTCCCGGCTATTGTAAATTATTTTTTGCATTGGGGCAATTCGTCAAAGTGTGACGGCAATCGATCTGCGATCGCGCGAATGATGTCGGCGATTAAATATCCGGGGTAGATCGAGAACGGAAGGTAGTATGCTCCCTCGTCGCGCCTCGCCATCCAACCAATTCCACCAATACAGCACGCCGCAGACTTCAAGGACCGGCGCTCAAGGTTGTCATTCGTGTTTGACAAATCCGGCCTATGAATACATTTTGTATCCGTGCGCATTATCAAAGAGGCGTTTCTCGTGGCGGCGGGGCGGGAAGATCCCCCGGCGGCCCGTCACTTGGACGTTTGGCGCAAGACGGTCAGGAAGGCAATCTGGCGCAATCTGGTGGACGTCCGGAGAAGTTACCCGGACACGGACGCCGTGAAAGTTCGCAGCGGGCGGCAGGTTTTGGTGTTCAATATCCGCCGAAACGACTACTGGCTAATTGCGGCGGCGCATTTCAATCGTCAGATTGTTTATACGCTGCGTTTCATGACGCACGGCGAATACAGCAAGGACCGTTGGAAAGACAGATTATGAAAACGACACCGACCAAAATAGAATTTACCGGGTTGCCCAAGGACTACGCCGGGTTATGCCGGATGCTCACGCCCCGTCCGCTTCATGACCAAGTGGATTATGTGAATGTCACGGAAATCACTGACGCGATGGCCGGACACAAGCTGTCGCCGGACCAGGACGATTATTTCGATCTGCTCTGCCGCTTGATTGAGGATTACGAAAAGGAACACGCGCGACTGGACACCTCCAAAGTGACGGCGCTGGAGGCGTTGCAACACCTGTTGGACGCGCACGACATGAGCGCGGCGGCCCTGGCGCGGTTGCTGGGGGTTCACCGGACGCTGGGCGCGATGATTTTGCGCGGCGAACGGCAGTTGACGCTGGCGCACGTCCGCACCCTGTCGAAACGGTTCAACGTCTCCGCCGATTTGTTTCTACCATAAGGTCACCCTGCGGATGATGTGAACTTTACCCGCCAACCGTAGCACGCGTGATGCCAATGAAATGAACGCTGACGCAGCTTCTCGGTTACGAACACGACGCAAAGGAAGCAAAGCTCGCCTACATCAAACTGAACACCCAAACGCCTTGCCCACCTCGTGGCGCTGTCCCGGTTAACCAGGGAAGGGCTTGGGAGATTTGTTTCACTCTGTCCCTTCCGGATCGTCTTCGGTCATGGATGCGACTGCCACAGCCCAGAGGCCCATCACAAGGATTTGTGACATGAAGGCGCCAGCGACTTGAATTTGCCCATGGCTTCCTTCTACCCTTGGCCATTGAGCTACACCTTGAGAATTGCGCATGAATCCGGGAACTCCACCATCACCAGCTGAAGCGGGTGGCTTTGCCCCAGGCCAAAAGGTGGGTCAGGGTCTGGAACCTGCACGGGGCAATTGGAGGAGTCCGGGATTTGACCAGTCGCCAACCCATCCGGTGTGCGGGGTCAGTGCGGATGACGCGCTGGCGTTCTGTAATTGGTTGACGGAAAAGGAACGAACCGAAGGCAAGCTTACCGCTGAACAAAGCTATCGGCTGCCGCAGGACTGGGAGTGGAGCGTGGCGGTGGGGTTGAGCGAATCGCGTGAAGGTGCCCCTCAGGACAAGAGCGATGCGGTGGCGGACATTTATCCGTGGAGGAAAAAGTGGCCACCCCCGGCCGGCGCAGGAAACTACGCTGGCGAGGAGGTGAGGGTTGGAGAATACCCGGCCAATTTTCCGGTGATCGAGGGATATCGGGACGGGTATGCACGCACGTCGCCGGTGGGACGTTTTGCGTCCAACCGATTTGGCTTGTATGACATGGGCGGGAATTTGTGGCAGTGGTGCGAGTACGTGGCTGACGATGGACAGAAATCCCGCGTCTTGCGGGGAGGTTCTTGGTTCAACGCAGATCCGCGCACCTTTCTCTCATCCCATCGCGACTCCTCACCCGCCGACCGCACTTACGTAATTGGGTTTCGGTGTGTGTTGGTTGGCCAGAAAGTGCGCTAACTGTATGATCAACTGCCTCGGTACCTGGCCGTCGATTTAAGCGATTCAACCCCCATCCCGGTAATCTATGGTGGTTGGGTTGCCAGATCGCCTTCCACGCACCAATCCGTATGTTTGCCGGCCATTCAAAGCTCGGGCTGACGCCGGGAGGCTTATTTCAGCAACCGGGCAGGCTACCCTCCAGCAAAAGTTGGCTTGGGCGGGTCGGGTTGGCCTGCTCCGTTACGGTGAGCAATCGCGCTGGACAGCCGAAATTGCCAGAGGCACCGTGGAGCCATGAAACCCAAATCAATGCCTTTCCCGCGGTCCATCAAAAATCTTAAATCTGCTGCTGGTCCGCTGTTCCCATGGAAAATATTGAAACCGACCTGCGCCCGTGCCTTTTCCATCCTAACCGCTGCCGCCGCATTTCTCACCGCCCCCTCACTGTGTTCCGCCGACCAATTCGTCCTCTTCGACGTC
>JAYTXL010000066.1:0-8833 GCA_043742955.1 Verrucomicrobiota bacterium
GATGCAGTCGTAATTTGGACACGGACAAATCTTAACCGATCTGCACGGCATGAAAAGCTCCTATTTACCCTATAAACAGGGGCTCAAATGCGACTTTTCCCCCTGAATTCACCCACACGACTCCGAGAAGACCCTTTATATTGAAGGAGCGGATTCCAAAGAAGACCAGATTCGCTGCCGTGAGGGTTTTCGGAAATTATTGGAGAAACTGGGGTATGCCGAGCAAAAACGAATGCCGCGTCTAACCGCGTGCGGAGGGCGCGACTCTGTATTTGACGATTTCAAGACAGCTCACGCGGGCGCAAGCGCAGGTCATTTTGTGGCGATGTTGGTCGATAGCGAAGACCCGGTGGCAGATTTGGAAAGAGCATGGGCGCATCTGAAAACGCGTGACAACTGGGACAAGCCAAGCGGCGCAACCGATGAGCAGGTGCTTTTCATGACGACGTGCATGGAATCGTGGATCGTTGCGGACCGGGAGACGCTGAAGAAGCACTACGGCCACAGGCTTCAAGAAAACGCGCTACCCCCGACTCACAACCTTGAGGCACGCGGGCGCGGAGATGTTCACGACAAGCTGGAGCACGCGACGCGGGAATGCTCCAACGCCTACGAGAAGGGAAAGCGCTCTTTCGTCGTGGTTGGCGAGTTGAATCCGGCAGCGCTTGAACCTTTGCTGCCTAGCTTTGCGCGAGCCAAAAGAATCCTGACCGACAGACTCTGATTCAATGCCCGCTACCGATACCACCGAAAAGGGCCTCGAAACGCTGATCATGCGCCACATGACCGGCGTGGATGGGTTTGCCACGGGCGAAACAGGAAAGCTGGCGGAGGCCAAGCCGGTTAAGGGCGGCAGCGGTTGGTTCGCCGGTCGCGCCACCTCGTATGACCGCGAGTTCGCCGTGGATGTTGAGCAACTGTTCGCCTTTCTCCAAGCCACGCAGCCGGAGGAAACAACCAAGCTCGGCATCGGCGATTACAAGGACAAGAAGAACATCGCTCGCCAGAAGTTCCTTGCCCGCCTGCAAGGCGAGATTTCCCGGCGCGGCACGATTGACGTGCTCCGCAACGGCATCAAGCACGGCGCATTGAGTTTCGACCTGTTCTACGGCACGCCATCGCTCGAAAACAAAAAGGCGGTGGGGCGTCACGCGCAGAACCGTTTCAGCATCACGCGCCAGCTTCAATACAGCCGCGAGGAAACCAAGCGGGCGCTGGACCTGTGCGCCTTCATCAACGGCCTGCCGGTGATGACGTTCGAGTTGAAGAACAGCCTGACCAAGCAGACGGTCGAGGACGCCATCGAGCAATACAAACGCGACCGTGATCCGCGCGATCCGCTGTTCGAGTTCGGGCGCTGCGTGGTGCATTTCGCCGTGGACGATGCGCGCGTGGCCATGTGCACGCATCTCAAGGGAGCAAAAGGCGCGGCCAAGGATTCGTGGTTTCTCCCGTTCGACCAGGGCTGGAACGATGGCGCGGGCAATCCACCGAACCCGGACGGACTGAAGACGGATTACCTCTGGAAGCGCATCCTCACTCCGGCGGGCCTGACGGAGATTCTGGAAAACTACGCGCAGGTGGTCGAAGAAGAGAACTTCAAGACGGGCAAGAAGAAGAAGGTGCAGGTCTTCCCGCGCTATCATCAGCTCGATGTGGTGCGGAAGCTCCTGACCGATGTGCGGGACAAGGGCGCGGGCCAGCGGTATCTCATCCAGCACTCGGCCGGCAGCGGCAAGTCCAACTCCATCGCCTGGCTCGCGCACCAGCTCATCGCCGCCACCAAAGACGGCAAGGAAGTGTTCGATTCCATCATCGTCGTCACCGACCGGCGCATCCTCGACAAACAGATCCGTGAAACGATCAAGGGCTTTGCCCAAGTCGGCAGCATCATTGGCGCGGTGACGGAAGGCACGGGCACTTCCAAGACCCAGCAGCTCGCCAAGTTTCTCAAGGACGGCAAGAAGCTCATCATTTCCACGGTGCAGACGTTCCCGTATGTGCTCGACGCCATTGGCGGGGAACATCGCGGCGGGAGATTCGCCATTCTCATTGACGAGGCGCACAGCAGCCAGGGCGGGCGCACCGCCGCCGCCATGAGCGCGGCCTTGAACGAGAGCGAAGGCGACGAGGAGGAAACGACCGAGGACAAGATCAACGCGGAGTTGGAAAAACGCATCAAGTCCAAGAAACTGTTGGGCAACGCCAGTTATTTCGCCTTCACTGCCACGCCCAAGAACAAGACGCTGGAGATGTTCGGCATCCCGTATTCCGTGGGCGGCGAAGTGAAGCACCGGCCCTTCCACAGCTACACGATGAAGCAGGCCATTCAGGAAGGCTTCATCCTCGATGTGCTCAAGCGCTACACCCCGGTCGAGAGCTACTACCGGCTGGCCAAGACCATCCCCGGCGACCCGGAGTTCGACGTGAAGAAGGCGCGCAAGAAACTGCGTCTCTACGTCGAGAGCCACAGCAAGGCCATCCGCGACAAGGCGGAGATCATGGTGGACCACTTCATCGAACAGGTCATCGGCCAGAACAAGATCGGCGGCCAGGCGCGGGCGATGGTCGTCACGGGCAGCATCCAGCGGGCAATCCAGTATTTCTTCGCGTTCCGCGATTACCTCAAGGAGATTAAGAGTCCTTACCAGGCCATCGTCGCCTTCTCCGGCGAGCCGGAGTTCAAGGGCGAGAAAGTCAGCGAAGCCAAGCTCAACGGCTTTCCCAGCGGCGAGATCGCCGACCGGATTCAGGAAGACCCGTATCGCTTCCTCATCTGCGCCGACAAGTTCCAGACCGGATACGACGAGCCGCTCCTGCACACGATGTATGTGGACAAGGTGTTGAGCAGCATTAAAGCCGTGCAGACGCTCTCGCGCCTCAACCGGGCGCATCCGAAAAAGCACGACGTCTTCGTGCTCGATTTCCAGAACGACACCGAAACCATCGAGCAGGCGTTCGCCGACTATTACCGCACGACGATTCTCAGCAAGGAAACCGACCCGAACAAGCTCCACACCCTCAAGAGCGAGCTGGATGCGTTTCAGGTGTATTCGCCGGAGAAGGTTGCGGAATTGGTTGCGCTGTATCTCGGCGGCGCGGAACGCGAAAAGCTCGACCCCATCCTCGATGCGTGTGTAGCCGTTTACGTTGGCGAACTCGACGAAGACGGCCAGGTGAACTTCAAAGGCAAGGCCAAGGGATTCGTCCGCACCTACGATTTCCTCGCCACAATACTTCCCTACGGCGTGCAGGAGTGGGAGAAGCTCTCCATTTTCCTGAACTTCTTGATTCCTAAGCTGCCCGCGCCGATTGATCCCGACCTGTCCAAAGGCATCCTCGAAGCCATCGACATGGACAGCTATCGCGCCGAGAAGAAGGCCACGATGGCCATCGCCTTGCCCGACGCCGACGCCGAGATCGAGCCTGTGCCCACGAGCGGGGGCGGCCACAAGCCCGAGCCGGAATTGGACAAGCTCTCCAACATCATCAAAGCCTTCAATGACCAGTTCGGAGGACTGTTCGCTGATGCGAAGGCTGCGGAGAAACGCATTTTCGAGGTGATCCCGCCAAAAGTCGCTGCCGATCCCGCCTACCAGAATGCCAAGAAGAACACGCCTTCCAACGCGCGCATCGAACACGACAAGGCTTTGCAGAAGGTGATGACGGCGATGTTCAAGGACGACGCGCAGCTTTTCAAACAGTTCCAGAACAACGAATCCTTCCGCCGCTGGTTAACTGACACGATATTCGGACTGACTTACGAAAAGTGAGGCGTCGTTCGTGTTCCCTGCTGGTAAAGGAGGCAAACCTGTTTTGCACCCGTGAGGGCAAAGTCATGATGGTGATAAAGACCGTTCAGAAAGACATGAAGCCGTTTCGATCTGACGCCGCTGCTGAGGTCCACTTCAAGGCGCTCAGCCCGAATGATCCTGAATTGTTGCATCCAGTCACAATTGAGGAAATCAGGGAGTGAATGGATTGTAAGCACAGTAGCAGGCCATGAGAACTCGCCCCTTTTGCACAAAAATTTTCCGCAGCCGAACCAGTCGAACAAAATCACACCTCGGCCAAGCCGCGACCCCCCCCCCGCCTCGACTCGTAACGGGAAGAAACGGGAAAACAAAACTTCGTTATCGTGCGTTGCGGTCGGAAATACCGAAAAAATGAAACACGCATATTCATCAATGATGACGGGGATGTTTGCCGCATCACGAATGACCGCGAAAAAATCCTACTCGATTCAACTCCCGCCGCCTCCACCATCCTTCGCTCGCCGTGCAACTGCGGGCGAAGGATGGTGCCCTCCATAGCCTTGGCGAAGGAGGGCCTCTTCGAACAGGCGGGTGTGGCGAGCTACGGATGGCAGGCCATTGAAAGTCCGAAAAGCAGTTCTGGTCGCGCCTTTTCGAAACGTCACCTCCTTCTGTGATTTTGAAATTGCCACGCGCACGACTTGAATTAATTTGCCGCGACTCATGATCTCCGCTCGCCTTGAACCTCGCCTTGCAGCGCGAAATGATTCAAGGTATAGCTTCCAATAGCATGAATATCACCTTGCCCACTGACTTGGAGAATTACATCGAGCAAAGCGTGCGGAACGGCGCGTTTGGTTCCGCCAGCGAATTTGTCGAGGCGGCGGCCCGCCGACAGATGCAGGAGGAGGCTTGGTTCGAGCAAAAGGTCTTGGAAGGCTTGGAACGGCCGGTCACGCAATTGACGCGGGATGATTTGGATTCCGTCCGTGACACCGTAAGGAAGGCCCGTGCCCGGCAATCTGCTTAAAGGCTCCCGTTTCTTCGCGGACTATGCGGGAATCGTGACTGACTTGAGCGAAGCCAACCCGGAGGCGGCGGAACGTTTCTGCGACGCGGTGGAGCGGGCCTTGACGCTGATTGCCACGCATCCGCAAGTCGGGGCCAAGGCGGGCTTGCGCCACGCACCGGGCGTCCGCAAATGGGTTGTCCAGAGTTTCCCCAACTATCTCCTCTTTTATCAGGAGTAATCCAGCGGCGTGCTCCTCATCCGGCTCTTGCACGGCGCGCGGGATTTGCCGACGCTGATTCCTCCCGCCTGACTCGTCTGGGCCGCTCGATAATAGGCTTGAGAAAGGCCGCCGCCCCGCGCGCTCTCTCCAGCTTCACCGTTCAGGTTTGCATTTGAAACCGTTTGAAATATGATTCCCGGCCAACGCCATGATTTGGATCGCCCCCTCGGAAAAAAATGCGGACAATGCGGCGCTGGAAAAACGCCTCTGGGATGCCGCCGACCAGTTGCGCGCCAATTCTGAATTGAAGTCGCAGGAATATTCCGCGCCCGTCCTCGGCCTCATCTTTCTGCGGTTTGCCGAAGTCCGCTTCACCGCGAAACGCGCCCAATTAGAATCTCCCTCGCCCCTCGGAGGGGAGAGGGACGGGGTGAGGGGTGAAGTGCCCACGCCTCGCGTGTCCCGGCGCGGCTCACGCGTGGACGAACCCGCCGCCTATCACGCCGAGGGAATTTTGTATCTGCCCGCCGAAGCGCGATTTGATTATCTGCTGAATCGCCCCGAAGCCGAGAACATCGGCGCGAAGGTCAATGCCGCCATGCGCGACATTGAAAAGCACAACCCACAGCTCGCCGGTGTCCTGCCCAAGACCTTCAACATTTTCGGCAGCACACTCCTCAAGGAACTGCTCAAAAAAATTTCTGAAATCCCCGTTTCATCCGACTACGACACCTTCGGTCGCGTGTATGAATATTTCCTGGGCGAGTTCGCGATGGCCGAAGGCCAGGGCGGCGGCGAATTTTACACACCCTCCAGCATCGTCCGGCTGCTCACGGAAATCATTGAACCGTTTCACGGTCGCATTCTCGATCCGGCGTGCGGTTCGGGCGGTATGTTCGTGCAATCCGCGCGCTTCGTGACCGAGCACCAGAAAAGCCCGGCGAAGGAACTGGCGATTTACGGTCAGGAAAAAGAGCGCACCACCGGCGACCTGTGCCGCATGAACCTCGCCGTGCATGGGCTGGAAGGCGACATCAAACAGGCCATCAGCTACTACGACGACCCCCATGATGCCACCGGCAAATTTGATTTCGTCCTCGCCAACCCGCCGTTCAACGTCAACGCCGTGGACAAGGAGCGGTTGAAAGATCAAGTTGGCGCGAATCGCCGTTATCCGTTCGGGTTGCCGCGCACGGACAATGGCAATTATCTTTGGATTCAACTTTTTTATTCCGCGTTGAATGAAAAAGGCCGCGCTGGTTTCGTCATGGCGAATTCCGCTTCTGACGCCCGCTCGTCCGAGCAGGAACTTCGCCGCCAACTGATTGAGAGCCGCGCCGTGGATGTGATGGTCGCTGTCGGGCCGAATATGTTTTACACCGTCACGCTGCCCGTCACGCTTTGGTTTCTGGATAAGGGGAAGGTAGGGCGCGTCACTCCGTGCGCGCCGTCGGATGGCAAAGGGGAGCGGCGTGCAGAGGACTGCCCGCCCTACCAGCGACAGGATTCGGTTCTGTTCATAGATGCCCGCCACATTTACCGGCAGATAGATCGGGCGCATCGGGAATGGACGGCCGCGCAGACCGGATTTATTGCCAACCTCGTCCGCCTGTATCGCGGTGAAGCTTTGGATTTTACTTTCGGCGGCGACGAAGCACAGGCGAAGCTGGCTGAAATTTTCGGAGGGACGAGCTCCGCGAGTCCCAAATCAACCGGGAAGTCAGGGACTCGTGTAACTCGTCCCTCCGAGGGATTGGCCTACCGCGACGTAGCCGGACTCTGCAAAGCCGCCACGCTGAAAGAAATTGAAGCGCAAGGCTGGAGCTTGAATCCGGGGCGATATGTTGGCGTGGCGGCGGGTGATGAAGTCAGCGACGAGGATTTCAAGGAGCAGCTCGAAACGCTGAACGAGGAACTCGCAGCCCTCAACGCCGACGCGCGGAAACTTGAAAATACGATTGCCGACAATGTCGCCGGAATCCTAGCAATATGAATACCGACATCATCCAAACTCTCACTTCTACTTTTGAAGCCAGCGCCCAGCAGACCGACGGCGGCATTGAGTATTGGCTGGCGCGCGATCTTCAGCACCTACTTGGCTACGACGAGTGGCGCAATTTTAACAACACCGCAATTTCCAAGGCCAAAACCGCCTGCGAAGTCTCCGGCCATCCCGTCGCCGACCATTTTGTTGACGTCAACAAAATGGTCGAACTCGGTTCAGGCAGCCAGCGCCAGATTGAGGACATCATGCTCACGCGCTACGCCTGCTACCTCATCGCGCAGAATGGCGATCCGCGAAAACAGGAAATCGCCTTTGCCCAGACCTACTTTGCCATCCAGACTCGGCGCGCGGAAATCATCGAGCAACGGATGCTGGAAGCCGAGCGGGTTCTGGCACGGCGCAAATTGAGTGCCACGGAGAAAGAGCTTTCCACCGTCATCTACGAGCAGACCGGCGGCGACGATAATTTTGCCCTCATTCGCAGCAAGGGCGACCACGCCTTGTTCGGCAAGACCACCCAGGCCATGAAAGCCCAGTGGAAAGTGCCGGACAATCGCCCGCTGGCCGACTTCGCGCCGACCATCGTGCTCAAGGCTA
The DNA here is from genome assembly GCA_043742955.1 of Verrucomicrobiota bacterium. Classification (GTDB taxonomy): domain Bacteria; phylum Verrucomicrobiota; class Verrucomicrobiia; order Limisphaerales; family JAYTXL01; genus JAYTXL01. Next base: position 7,590 of record JAYTXL010000066.1, read on the forward strand.
AGGATTTTGCCACCGAGATCACCATCTTCAATGCTCGCGAGCATGGGATGAAAAACGAATCGGCCATTTCCCGCGAACACATCACCAACAACGAAGCCGTGCGCAAGACCCTGCTCGAACGCGGCATCCGCCCGGAGAGCTTGCCCGCCGCTGAGGACGTGAAAAAAGTCGAGCGACGCTTGGCCTCGGAAGAAAAGAAATCGCTCAAAAACCCGGACGCTTTGGAGGCGGGAGAGTGAACATGACGCCGCCAGTTTTAGTTCCAACTCACAAGGATTCCTTGACGGTTCGCAGCGCCAACGGCGCGGTTTCATACCAGCCTGGGGCAACGCCCCAGGTCCACGTCCACCAGATGGAACAAGGGCCAACGGCCCGGCCTATCACCAGGAGATTTGATTCGTCGCATGGGGTCGCGCATCGAGGATGGGACGGGCCTTCAGCCCTCGGTTTTGTTTTTTCATCCCTTCCTGGGGCGTTGCCCCAGGCTGGTATGGGGGCGCACCTTTGGTGCTTGGGGAAGGCCCGCGACCTCGAACAAACCATCGTCGGCTCACTTCCTCTCCCGCTGGGAGAGGACCGAGGTGAGGGCGCGCAGCGTATGGCGGAAATTCTGGAGGCGTGACGATGGACTGCGTTCTCAAAGATCTCATCGCGGTTTCAAAGGATGGAGAGTGGGGAAAGGGTGAACTGTTCGACGATTCCGTTGAGATGCTGGCCATTCGAGGCACGGACTTCGAGGATGTGCGCTTCGGTTTCACTGGCGGCACTCCGCGACGACACATTGCGAAGCGCCACGCGGAGCGGAAGCTTCTTCAGCCGTGGGACGTGATTATCGAAGCGGCTGGCGGCACGAAAAACCAAATTACTGGCAGGACGGTTCTGCTTCGTCCGCAATTGTTCTCACGTTCGGAGCTCCCTTTCACCTGCGCGAGCTTCAGTCGCTTCATCCGCTTCAACATCGAGCTTTGCGACCCGGCGTTCATGTTCTGGTATCTCCAATGTCTTTACGCCTCCGGTTCGATGCACGCTTACCACACGCAGCACACCGGCGTGGCTCGTTTCCAGTGGACAACATTCTCTGAGCGCGAGCCGCTTTCGCTTCCCCCGCTGCCGGTGCAACGGCGGATTGCGGGCATTCTGTCGGCCTACGACGAGCTGATGGAGAACAGTCAGCGGCGCATCCGGATTTTGGAGGCGATGGCCCGCGCCCTCTACCGCGAGTGGTTCGTCCACTTCCGCTTCCC
>JAYTXL010000067.1:0-7697 GCA_043742955.1 Verrucomicrobiota bacterium
CCCACCGCCTGGAAAGCCGCACAGAAATCCTGACATTCCCTGCCAGATTACCCCGGTACCTTTACCCCTTCATAGACGGGGTTGCTAACACGGATACGAATGACGCATTACTTCGGCACGTTGGGAAACCGCACATCCACATTCATCCCCGCGCGCAATTTGTCACCCTCGTCCGGCAGCCGGATTTTCACACCGAAGACCTGTTTGATGCGCTCCTCCACGGTCTGCGTGTTACGCGGCGTAAACTCGGCCGCGCGCGCAATCTGCTCCACCGTGCCGGAGAATTCCTGATCGCCGAAAGAATCCGTCCGCACTTTCACCACCTCGCCCAGTTTGACATGCCCCAGCCACGGTTCGGGCACGAACACGCGCACCCACAGATGCCCGGCCAGCAACAGCGTCGCCGCTTCGCGGTTGGGCGCGAGCACGTCGCCCACCTTGACGCTCAACACCTCCAGCACACAGTTCGTCGGCGCCAGGATCTGCATTTCACGCAATTGAGTGTCGATCTCCGCCAGCTGCGCCTCCGCCTGCACGACCCGCTCGGGCCGCGTGCCCGCCAGCAACAATTCATAGCGGCTCTGCGCGGCGGCGGCGCTTTTTGCCAACGCCTTGGCATGGCTGGTGGCGCGGTCGCGCTCGGTTTCGGAAATGGTTTTTTTGTCGAACAACTCGCGCGTGCGCTGGTCGTCGGCCCGGGCGAAATCAAGTTCCGCCAGCAACGCCTCCCATTCCAGCTTGGCCGTGGCCTTCTCTTCGGCACGCGCGCCGTTGCGCAATTCGAGCACCAGCGCGGCGGCCTGTTCGCGGCGGGCGCGCAGTTCTGCCGCTTCCAAAGTGATGAGCACCTGCCCCGCCTTGACCGCGTCGCCCTCCCTCGCAAAAATCTTTTCCACCCGGCCGCCGTACCGCGACGCCACGCGCACTTCATCCGTCTCGATGGTTCCAGAAACAAGCGGCGCGGCGGACGGGGCGGAGTTCTTGAAACAAGCGGTCAGGCTCAACCCCGTCGCGAGCGCCATGGCCGCCGCGAAATTACCAGTCTTCCTTTGCACGAAGCCAAGATAGCAGGCTGGCGGCGTGTTTCAGCAACTAATTAACACGTCCAGCCACACCCGAGAGCGGGGGTGCTCTTCCAACTTCGGAATTCGGATTCACCTGTGAGTTTCCACCGTTTCGGGGAGCGCAGCCTGAAGGCTGCGGCTACGGATTCGGATTCGGATTCACGTCGACTCGAGTCCATTCGTGGTTTTCCACGGCCATGCCCCGCTAGGAATTATCCCCATCCATCAGGCGGCCCAAGCCACCCAGCATGGAACCCTCCTCGCGCCCCCCGCCACCTGTCTGCGGTGCGGCCGCGAAGATACGGCCGGCGAGCCGGCTTAATGGCAATGATTGCAGCCAGATATGCCCCGGTCCGCGCAACGTGGCAAAGAAAAGTCCTTCACCGCCGAAGAGTGCCGATTTGATTTTGCCGACATATTGAATGTCGTAATCGACGGTGGGTTGAAACGCCACGATGCAACCGGTGTCCACGCGCATGACTTCACCCGCTGCCAATTCCCGCTCATAAATTGTGCCGCCCGCGTGAATAAACGCCAATCCGTCGCCTTGCAGTCGCTGCAGGATAAACCCCTCCCCGCCAAACATGCCCGCGCCAAACCGCTTCGTGAACGCAATCCCCAGATTGACGCCCTTGGCCGCACAGAGGAACGCATCCTTTTGCGCCAGCAATTCCCCGCCCACATCAGGCAAATGAATCGGAATGATCTTCCCCGGATACGGGGCGCCGAAAGCCACTTTCTTTTTCCCCGCCGCCTTGTTTTGAAATACCGTGGTGAACATCGATTCACCGGTAAGCAACCGTTTGCCCGCACCCAGGAGCGCCCCCATAAAGCCGCTGTTTTGCTTCGAGCCGTCCCCAAAAATCGTCTCCATCTCAATCCCCTCCTCCATGAACATCATGCCGCCCGGCTCCGCGATGGCTGCTTCGAGAGGATCCAGCTCCACCTCAACAAACTGCATGTCGTCGCCGTAAATTTTGTAATCGATCTCATCCATGGTGGCCATAAGTGGTGCGCTCCGGTTTGTTGTTTTAAGTTTGCGAAATGTTTAAGCAGCTTGCGGAAATGCGAGCGAAAGTCAACCCACGGCGCGACACGCACGGCGCACACCTCAGGCGGTGCGCTTGGGAACACCGCGCACTGCTGGGCCGAGGGGGCGACCTTGAAATCCAAGCCGAGCAGGTGCTCGGCGCTCCGGCCGCGAAACAGACGACCCCACCATCGCGAGATGGCGGTCAGGGCAATCGTTGAAGACGGCACGGTTAAACTCGATGATACCTCCGGATCATTGGCCGATCCCCGCCGGCGAGCTCGACGCGGTCGTTGCGGAGGAAAGCAGACAGAGCAACCGTTTTAGCGCGCCCATCGGCCCGCTCAGGGGGGCGAGCCGGGGCTTCGCCCTGCATGGCTGGTTGGGGATTCACCTGCGATCGTTTGACAACATTATCGCTTTCAAAGGTGTTCACCGGCCATCACGTCCGTGGCTTTGAGCGACAGATTAAAGGGCTCCAACGGCATCGGACGGGCGTGGTCCAGGAACGTCTCGCACACGCGAAAGAAATCCGACCTCGTCGCCACGCGGCGGATGTCATGGAGAAAGCTGCCCGTTGGTTCCACTCCCAAACCAACAAAGTTCAAATATTTTTTCATCTTCTGCACCTGGGCAGACTCGCGGACGTCGGGTGAGCAAACGGCGTCATACAGGGCGCGCACATAGTCGAGCACCTCCCGACCACTCGGCAGCAAGGGGATTTCGCCGCGTTGTCGCTGGCGGATTTGCGTGAAGAGCCAGGGATTGCGAATCGCCCCACGCCCGATCATCAATCCCCGCGCACCCGTGAGCCGCAGCACCTCCTCCGCTTTCGCGGCGGAATAGACATTGCCGTTGGCCAGCACCGGGCACGGCAGCGCGGCGGCGGCGCGCGCGATAAAATCATAATGCACCTCGCTGCGATACATCTCGGTCACCGTGCGGCCATGGACCGTCACCAAATCCAGCGAATGCCGCGCAAAGATCGGCAGCAACTCGTCGAAGACCGCCGGCGAATCAAACCCCAGGCGGGTCTTGACGGTGAACTTGACCGTTACCGCGTCCCGCAAGGCGCCGAGGATGGCATCGATGCGTTTGGGTTCGCGCAGCAGGCCGCCACCGGCGCACTTGCGATAAACAATGGGGGCCGGACAGCCCAGGTTCAGATCCACCGCCGCGATGTCGTATTGCTGCAGCTCGCGGGCCGTCCGGACGAGCGCCGGGATGTCATTGCCAATCATTTGGGCGACCACCGGCCGGCCGGTGGGGTTCTGCGTGATCGACTCAAGAATCCATGGCTCCAAATGAGACGTGGCATGGACGCGAAAATACTCGGTCCAATAGACGTCGGGACCGCCATACCGTGCCATCAACCCGAGGAACGGCAAATCCGTCACCTCCTGCATCGGCGCGAGCGCGAGCAGCGGGGCGGGACCGGCGATCAGGGCCCCAAATTCGGTCGGGGAATTCATCAGCGTGAAGAGCGTCGAGCGTTAGCGTGTGTGGATCAATTTAAATCACAGCCATCCCACAGGATTCGGCCCAAAATCGCGAATTTTGTGAGTTTTCATGGTTTTAATAAGAGCCAAAAAACAAATGAGATGACAGAATATCGTGAAATACCAATAAAACCACGCATTTCGCGGTCATTTCCTATGGGATGGCTGTGAATTTAAATCGGACCAGTGGCCGCCGGGTCGCTTCGCGCAACGCGCTTAAAACCCGGGTGCCACGGGAGCCGTTAGGTGACCGCCCCACCCGGGCCATTCTTAAACTGCGGATGCTGTTGCAGCTTTTCCCAGGTCGCCGGTGCGAGGGGAGCCTGGCGGTAAACCGGCTCCCACAGCGGCTCGGCACTGGTCGAGTTACGGGCGCGCTTCAGCCACTTCCGGTCCAGCGGTTCAGCGATGAGATCGAGCGTGCTGGCGGCTATCGTCGTCTCTTCCTTCTCGCCGGTGGCGTGACCCGCACCCACGAAAAACCCCGCCAGCAACAACGTCACGCGCAACATCGTGGAACGCGAATAGGTCGGCATCGCGCAGGGACGCCGCGGATCGAGCAACTGGAAAAGATTGGCAAACAGCGGCGCGCTCCACATCGCCGGATTTTTTGCCGGCGAATAGGCGTCGAACAAAATCGCGTGCGGGGCCGGGAGGCGGCGGGTGGGCAGGTGAGCAAGTGAGTGCGTGAGCAAAGTTGGAAAATCGCCGAGGTGCAGTTCCCATTCCACGTGCTGCTGCGCATTCTGGAAGCGGGTCCGATGCGCTTGGATGAGGGTTTGCAAATGCGCCTCATAACCGCCGAAATAGCCGAGGGCGGCGGCATGTTGCAGCGCGAATTCCAGCGGCGCCAGCGTGTGGTCGAAGCTGACCAGGCGCACGGTACACGGAATCTCGCGCGTGGCCCGCAGCACGGTGAGGGCATTGGCGGCCGCGCCCAAACCAACGTCCCAGATGACGAATTCCCCCGCGTGCCGCCGGAGGCGCGCGGGCAGATCGAGCTGCCGCACATAAAGTGCCTCGGCCTCGGCGACGGGCCCGATCACGGGATGAAAGGTCTCGCCCTGCGCCAGCGAATGGACGCTGTGCGCCCCGCCGGCCAGTTGCACCAGTTGGTAACCGCTGCTGGAATTCACCAGGCAGGTTAAACACAACCTGTAGCCCAAGGAAAGACTTGCCTGTCCGCCGCCCCTACCCCGCGCCAACGTGGCCCGGCCCGCCGCCCGCAAAAATTCGTGTGCTTTCGGGCCGGATCTGCCTATGCTCGGCAGATGGATACTTTGCTGAAATTGCTGCATGAAAACGCCGCGCTAAAACCCGCGCAATTAGCCGCGATGCTTCATTCCACCGAAACCGAGGTCGCCGCCCGCATCAAGGCCTACGAAGCCGACGGGGTCATCCTGGGATACCGCACGATCTTGAATGAGGAAAAGCTGGGAGTGGAAATCGTGCGCGCTGTCATTGAAGTGAAGATCACGCCCGAACGCGAGGGCGGTTTCAACCGGTTGGCCGGACGCATCGCCAAGTATGACGAGGTGCGCTCCTGCTACCTTATGTCAGGCGGCTACGATCTGCTGGTGGTCGTGGATGGTCACTCGCTACGCGAAGTCGCCACCTTCGTCTCGGAGAAACTGGCGACCATCCAAGGGGTGATCTCCACGGCCACCCATTTTATGCTCAAGCCGTACAAGGAGCAAGGGGTCCTCATGAGCCGCGAGCGGAACGAGGAACGGCTCGCCGTGTCGCCGTAGCCGGTCGTGGGAAACCACAAATGGACACCCATGGACACGAATCAGCAGGAGTCGGAATCGACTTTTTCAGATCTGGCGATCACCCCTATTTCCTGGCCGGATTCATTCGTGTTTATTCGTGTCCATTCGTGGTTGAACCTCGTCGTTTCGCGGGCCACTACCGCCGCAACATTTCCCGGCGCAATAACTCCAGCGCCTGCTGGGAAGTAACCTGTTTGAAGGTGTCCCGATCATAACGGTTGACCGGATTGATCACCGTGGTTCGCCGCGAGGTGGCGAGCGCGATGAACACCGTGCCCACGGGCTTCTCCTTCGTGCCGCCGCCCGGACCCGCAATGCCGGTAATCGCGAGGGCATAATCGGAACCTGAACGCTTCCGCGCACTCTCCGCCATGACGCGGACAACCGGCTCACTCACGGCACCGTGCCGCGCGAGCAGGTTGGCGCGCACCCCCAGAAACTTCCGCTTGGCCTCATTGCTGTAGGTGACGAGGCCGGCCAGCACCACGGCGGAAGCACCGGGAACATTCGTCAGCCGGTGCGTCAGATACCCGCCCGTGCAGGACTCGGCGAGTGCCAGGGTTCGCCGTCGCCGGGTCAGCAGCTGGATCACCACGGTCTCGGCGTCGTCCTCGTCCAGACCAAGGATATAGTCACCAATCTTTTGGCGCACGATGCGCTCGGCTTTCCGCACCAGCTTCTGCGCCTCCCGCCCGCGCGCAGCGAGGCGCACATCCACCTTCCCGACCTGCGCGCAGTAGCCCAGTTCCAGTCCGGCGACGATGAGGCCTTGGAGCGGGCCGGCGATTTTTTCCTCCACCCAGGATTCCCCCAGCCCGGTCGTCTTCAGGGTGCGGCACACAAACGCCTCCGCGAGCGGAAGCGTGTCACGGAGCCAGGGAACAACCTGCCCGGTGAACATGGGGCGCAATTCGCGGGGCGGTCCGGGCAGCATGACGAGCCAGCGCGGTCGAACACCGGCCAGCGACCGATCCGGGGCCACCCGGATGACCAGGCCCGGCGCAGTACCATTATGATTGGGCAGCACCAAAGCCCCGGCCGGCACCAGCGCCTGGACCCGGGTGCTCGCGGGCATGGGACGGTTGCGGGCGGCAAAAAAAGAGGCAATGTTGGCGAGCGCGGCGGCATCCTCATGCAGCGTGCGGCCCAGCAACCCGGCGATCAAATCACGGGTCAGATCGTCCGCCGTCGGACCCAGTCCGCCGGTGGTGATGATCAAATCGGCGCGGGTGAGGGCTTCGCGCACCGCCTGCTCGATGTCCGGACCGGTGTCGGCGACCGCGACCTGCCGGGTGACCACGTAGCCCAGGCCGGCCAATTGGCGGCACAGCCATTGCTGATGCGTGTTCAGCACCGCGCCCAGCATCAGTTCCGTACCGGTGTTAATGAGTTCGATTTTCACGTTCGACAATGGCGGCCAGATCCCACCGGGCGACCGCCGGCGGCCACCTTGAACCTAGAACTTGAATCTTTGAACAATAAAAATATAGTGGGCCTGTGTCCGTGCCCGACAAGTCAACCGCCAAGCAAAAGTTCCTGACCTTTCTGGAGCAGAAAAACCTGCGACTCACCACCCAGCGGCAGGCCATCGTCGACACGGTGTTTAGCACGGACCAGCATTTCACTGCGGAACAATTGCTCGACTGGTCGCGCCAGCGGGACCCGTCGGTCTCGCGCGCGACGGTTTACCGCACGCTGCCATTGTTGACGGAGAGCGGCCTGGTGCATGAGATGGATTTTGGCAAGGACTACAAGTTTTACGACCCCAACTACGCCGAGCATCCGCACCACAACCACATCATCTGCCAGGACTGCGAAAAAATCGTCGAGTTTGAGAGCGACAAAATCGAAAAACTGGAGGACGAGATCAGTCATCAACTGGGGTTTTCGGTGAAGTCGCAGCGCGTGCAAATCACGGGCACTTGCGACCAGTTGAAACGGTTGGGCGCGTGCAAGAACAAGGGAGTCTAGCGGCCACTCCTGGCCCGCTTTCGCCGCTCCCACGCACCATGAAACAGTTTTTCATCCTTCCGGTTTTCATGCTGTTCGTCGCCGCGGGTTCGCGGGCTGCGGAGCCGTCCCTCGCACTGACGCTGCCACCCCGCTGGTTTGCCGTGGCCGGCGTGCCGATGAGCCTCTACTTCGACAACATCGTGCTCACCGAGAATCCGGAGAGCTATCGCTTCGAGGTGAAGTGCGACTTCGGCAAAGTCGAGGCCCGACGGTGGACGGTGACGCCGACGGACAAGGATGTGGGTGACCACGCGATGCGCATCTCCGTAAAGGATTCCAAGGGCAAAGTTCTCCAACAGGCCCGGACAACGCTGCATGT
>JAYTXL010000068.1:0-5616 GCA_043742955.1 Verrucomicrobiota bacterium
GTCGCGACCAGGGCCTCGCGCTTAGACATGGGGTTCCGGGGCTGCCAAAGGCGCCGGTTGGAGTGGCGACACGAGGTTGGACAACTGCCGGGTCGTGTAGATCAGGAGGGCGCGCCACAAACAGGCGACCAAGGCCCAGGTCAGCAGCTGGCTGATGACGAGGGCGGCCTCGAGCATCCGATTGGCGGTGAGCGGCAATAACAGGGCGGAGAAGACCCCAATATTAATCAGGATCGCCGCGCTCCCCTCAAACCAGAGCACCGCCACGAGCAAACCATGCGTGACCTTCCACCAGCGCGCTTCGGTTGCGGGCAGCTTCGCGCGCCATAACCAAGGCAGCAACCAAAGGGCAAAAACCATTTTGTAGACATAGGACGAGCCATGCACAAAACAACCCACGACCATCACGGCCCCGCAGGCATACTCGCGTTGCAGGTCGCGGGTCGCGGTTTCTTCAGGTGGCGCAGTTCGCGCCGCCTTGATCGCCGGCCAACTCGCCACCGCGGTCATGGCCAAAAAGCCGGCCAGCAACCAGCCCACGGGCGCGGCGAGGTTGAAGTCGCGAAAGAGCACCGGCGCGCCGAAAGCATACAACCATTCGGGGGACGGGGCCTTCTTGAATGCGTTCTCCAATCCGTGGGCCAGCGACGGCCAGGCCAGCACCAGCACGAGCCCGTAAAGCAGGCACCAACCCAGGAATTCCCGCCGGGTGCGGGCATCAAGCAGGATCAGGCCGGCCGCCAAGGGGAAATACTTAAGGACGGCCGAGAGGGCGAGCAGGATGACGCCCAGCGCCCGCGGCACCGGCTGCGTCTGGCGCAGGCAGGCCAGCGCCCCGCACATGAGCGCGAAAACCACGAGGTCGTTGTTGGCCCGGCTGATTGCCATCAACAGGGGCGGGGAAGCGAGGACCATGATCAGCAGACGGCCTTCCCTCCAGTTCTTCGGTAGCAATAAGAGAGCTGCGCTGGCTAGTGTTATCGCGAGCAGCAGCACCCCGAGCCACACCGTATCGGCGCGAGTCAGCCCCAGGGTCCCGCTAAACAACCACCATTCGGTGTAGACGTGCGGCCGGTGATAGGGATCCAGCGGATTGTTCAGATAGGGGTCGATTCCATGCTGGGCGACCTCACCCGCCGCCAGTAAGCCTTGCAGGTCCAGGAACGGCTTGTCGGCCTCGCCAATGCCGGTTAGCGTCCAAGCCGACGGGAAATAAAAACAGGCAGCCCAAATCGCAGCCGCAATCAAACTCGCGAGTATAGGCACCTCCCAGGTGCGGCCATGAGGCGAAGAGGGAGCGGTCGGTTTGAATAAACGAATCAAAGGTATTGACCGGGTGGAGAGGAGGACCGTTCGGCCATTAAATGGGGAGTAGTTAATTTATCGAGATGGTGCCCGGGGCGGGGCTCGAACCCGCATGGCCTTGCGGCCAGGGGATTTTAAGTCCCCAGCGTCTGCCATTCCGCCACCCGGGCGAGGTTTGGGATTGCCGAATGGGGATTGCGGAATGAAGTGGGGCCCGTGGCAAGAGAGTTTCATGCGCAATTAATCGGGTCCGTCGCGGGCGGCGGGTCCTCGTTTTGCGCATGAAGATCGGTTTTTTGGGCGGCAGTTTTGATCCGGTGCATTTTGGACACCTGATCGCCGCACAGGACGTGTTGGAGCAATTTCATCTGGACCGGTTGCTGCTCGTGCCGGCGGCGCAGGCACCCCTGAAGCCGAATGACATCAAGTCAAACACCGAGGACCGCCTCACGATGTTGCGGTCGGCGATTGAATGGGACCGGCGGCTGGAGATCTCGGACTACGAGCTGAAGAAGGGGGGAATCAGCTACACCATCGACTCCGTCCGTCACTTCCGGGTGCAATTCCCGGGCGACGAGCTGTTTTGGATCATCGGTGGCGACCAACTGCCGTTGCTGCACAAGTGGAAGGAGATCGGCGAATTGGCGAAACTCATCGAGTTCATCTTCCTCGAGCGGCCCAAGCATCCGACCAAGCCACATCCGGAGATTCCCGGACTCCGGCTGCATCGGTGCGACGGGCATTTGATCGAAATCAGCTCCAGCGAACTGCGCCAGCGGATCCAGCTAGGCCGATCACTTCATTATTTTTGCCCGCAGAAAGTTATCGCCTACATCGAAGGCAAGAAGCTGTATCGCTGACACAGATGAAAGCCAAAGCGCCAAGGAAAGCCAGCAGGACAGCCAGCAAGAACAAGCCATCGATCCGGCTGCTCAAATTGATCGTGACCGCGCTCGACGGAAAGAAAGCGGAAGACCTCCGTGTTCTCGATGTCAGCAAGCAATCCAGTATCACGGACTATCTGGTGTTAGCGACGGGCAGCTCAGAGCCGCATCTGCGGGCCTTGCGCATTGAATTGGAGCGGGTGCTTGATGAGGAAAAGGCGCGGATTCTCGGGGTAGACACCAGCAAGGGCAGCGGCTGGACTGTGGTGGATGCCTTTGAAATCATGATCCATATTTTTACTCCGGAAAACCGGGAGAAGTATCGCATGGATTTGCTTTGGAAAGATGCCCTGGATGTAAATCTGACTCGAGTCCTAGCCTGATGGTGTAGGAATAAGGTCAAGATACTCCTTTGTAATGATTTAAAGAATATACGGCGGGTAAAATCATCCAGCGACTGCATTTTGTTGAAACTGCGATCGGCCGTAGACGTCCTCAAGTTGCTCTGCCTCTGCATAACTGTCTGTTAATCGTTTGCATAATGTAGTAGGGTAAATCTCTCAGGTTAGGCCTAAGAAAAATGCAAACAATCGAGATAACTAACAAAAAAATGGATACCCACTCCTCCAAGGGCTTCACCCTCGTCGAAATCATGATCGTCGTCGTCATCATCGGCCTTCTGGCCGCGATGGCGATTCCCGCGTTCCAGAAGGTCCGCCAGTCCTCACAGGACAAAGCGGTCCTCAATAACGCCCGCCAACTTTCCGCTGCGGCTGACCAGTTCTTCCTGGAGAACGGTGTTTCGTCTGCCCTTTCCACCAGTCTCGTCGGTGCGACGAACTATGTGAAGGCGGTCAACACCGTCGCCAGCGAGACGTATCCTGACGGCTTCACGCAGGGTATTACCATCACGATCAGTGGCGTCGCCGGCGCCCGCACGATCACCTACGCTCCGTAAGCGGTTGATTGGCTGTAACCCCCGCGTGCCATCGGGGATTTTACTCTTTATTTATACAATTAGCTCTTGTGCGAAGGTTCCAATAATCTTCTTATGCAAAGTGCTCGCATGTTGCGGGCGACAAATAATAACCCACATATAAACAAATAAAATGAATACACGTTCCACCAAGGGCTTCACGCTCGTTGAAATCATGATTGTCGTTGTCATCATCGGCCTCCTGGCCGCGATGGCGATTCCCGCGTTCCAAAAGGTCCGCCAGTCCTCGCAGGACAAAGCGGTCCTCAACAACGCCCGCCAGCTGTCCGCTGCGGCTGACCAGTTCTTCCTGGAGAACGGTGTCTCGTCCGCGGCTTCTACCAGCCTGGTCGGCGCGACAAACTACGTGAAGGCGGTCAACACCGTCGCCAGCGAGACCTATCCCACCGGCTACACGCAGGGCATCACGATCACCATCTCCAATGTCGCTGGCGCCCGCACGATCACCTACGCTCCCTAACGCGAAGCAGATCTCGTAAGAGAATTTTCAAAAGGCCGTCCTGCAAGGGGCGGCCTTTTTTTGGCATTGTTCGCCCGCGCTTGGAGCAGGGCAGGCCAAAAACAAACAGTGCTTTTGTTTTCGCGCCGAGCTGTTCATTCTCCGCAAACGGCTTATTTCTGCCTCGCCGGCACTCACATTATGGATCGTCGCCTTGTTTTATTTCTGCTCACTGCGGCCTTGGCCGTGATTTTGGGTTTCGTGGCTTTCACCCCCGAGCAATCGCTGCTGGCTGTAATCTATGGCGGTTATTGGGCCATGCTGGGCCTTTCACTTCTTTTCAGCTGGTCGTTGCTGAAACTTGCACGCGAGTCTTGGCCCGGCCTGGCCGCATGGAAAAGCAAACCGCGTTGGCCCGCCCTCCTGATTATGGGGTGCGGCGGACTGCTGCTCGTGCACGAGACCTATGGTTTCAAGATACTGATGGATGAAGTCATGTTGCTGGGCACCTCAATGAGCATGCACTTCGACAAGACCGCGCTGGTGCCGATGCGCGGGCACGACATCCAAGGGGCGTTCCAGCTCATGGCGGGACAACTCGACAAGCGGCCTCTCTTCCAACCCTTCCTTGTATCGGTGCTGCATGACCTCACCGGTTACCGGCCGGAGAATGTTTTCGCCCTGAACACAGGGCTCACCTTCCTGCTGCTGGCGCTCGCTTATGTCACGGGCTGCCGGATCAATGGGCGCGGCGCAGGCGCGGTGGCAGTGTTGCTGCTGACCAGCCTGCCTCTGCTTGCGCAGAACGCCACCGGCGGCGGTTTCGAGCTGCTCAACCTCGTTATGATTCTCGCCACCCTGTTGCTGGGGATGCGCTATGCCGCGCGGCGCGACGCCAACTCGCTCGAGGCGTTCGGTCTCGCGGGAATCCTCCTGGCCCACACGCGCTACGAGTCTGTGCTTTTCCTGCTTCCGGTTGGCCTGACGGTCCTCTGGGTCTGGTGGAGCGAACGGCGGCCGACGCTGACCTGGCTGGTGATATTCATGCCGTTGATGCTCCTGCCCTATGCGCTGCACAGCAAAGTATTCAGCGTGCGCGACTCGTCTTGGGAGATGGCCAGCCAGCCGGGTTTTGAAAAACCGTTCTCCTTGGCTTACCTGCCCAACAACATTGCGCACGACCTGAATTTTTTCTTCAACACCACTGGTGAGCACTCCAACTCCCTTGCGCTCTCCGTTCTCGGCTTCCTGGCGCTCCCCTTCTTCGCGCTTTGGACGCTGAAGACCCTGCGCAAGCTGCGGGCGGCACAGCCGGCGCAGGTCGCGCTGGCACTCTTCTCACTCGGGTTCGCGGCACATGCCCTGCTGCTGCTGTGCTATTTTTGGGGGCGTTTTGACGATCCGGTCATCCGCCGCCTGAGCCTCCCGCTTAACCTCACGCTGGTCATCGCCATCATCACGGTGGCGGCCGAGGTGAACTGGCGCGGGCGCATCTGGCGCATCCTCACCGTGTTGGTCGGGGCGGGATTCTTCGCCCATTCGCTGCCCGCCATGGCCCGTCACGGCTACTCGATCGAGTATTACGTCGGACGAGAGATGGAGTGGCGTCGCGAGTTTATCGCAACTCATCCGGAGCGGGACTACCTCTTCATCGACAACAATTCCATCATCTGGCTCACGCACTTGGTTTCCGCCACGCCGGTCCGGCAAGCGATCGAACAAAAGGGGAACATCATCTTCAATCTCCGGAACCATATTTTTTCCGCGATCTATATCTTCCAGCGTTTGAACATCGATCCGGCCACCGGCCGGGCGAGCGTGCCGGCCGAAGATGATCCCGGACCTGATTACCAGCTCGAGACCGTGTGGGAACGGCGCTTCACTCCGCTGACAGTCAGCCGGATCAGCCGGGTGCTCTCCATTGGCGAGGGTCCCACCATGTCGCCGGCGCGCGGACCGGCGCCGGCCGTGGAAAAACTTTCCAAGGACGA